>JBBSBT010000305.1:0-4789 GCA_038250985.1 Bacteroidales bacterium | reverse complement strand
TAAATGAGTTTAAAATATAAAATAGATATTCCTTTAGATGCGCCTGAAAGGACTTTAAAACATAAGGAAATCATACTTTCGAAACCGTTCCTGGTGAAACTTTACAAGGAATGGTATTCTGTATTTGTTGATGCAAACAAAAATCTTCCCGCCGGAAAAGTTATTGAATTAGGATCAGGAGGCGGATTTCTGAAAGATTTATTGCCTGCTGTACTTGCATCCGATATCCTGGATTTGCCATCCAACGATCTTACTTTTTCGGCCCTCGAAATGCCTTTCGAAGATGATTCCGTTAGCGGGATTTATATGGTTGACACCTTTCACCACATCCCGGATGCAGAATTATTTTTAACCGAAGTGAACAGGGTGTTGAAGGACAACGGGAAACTGATCATGATTGAACCGGCAAACAGTGCATGGGGTAGATTTATTTATACCAATTTCCATCATGAGCCATTTAACCCGAAAGGTGGCTGGCAAATACCTGATTCAGGACCAATGACCGGTGCAAATGGTGCGCTTCCATGGATTGTATTCGAAAGAGATAAATTACTTTTCAAAAAAAGGTTCCCTCAATTGGAAATCGAAAAAATCACTTATCATACACCCTTGCGATACCTGCTGAGTGGCGGGGTTTCCTTCAAGCAGCTCGTTCCTGATTTTTCGTTCCCGGTTTTCAGGGGAACAGACAGGATGCTTAGTTCCACAACACGACAGTTCTCCATGTTTATGACGATAAGCGTAAAAAAAACAGGCGGTAAATAGTTATTTCATTCAAATACCTGGTTTGCCTGGATTGAACATGATGCAGTGAGTTACTGGTTTACTTTTGAATTTTCCGCCTTATAATACAAAAATTCCCATTTTAGTCAAACCTGTTTAAAGCTATTAAAAAGCCCCGGAAACATTAATTTCCGGGGCTGTTTAAATTATTTGTTACTGAATTCCAGGCTATCGTTTTTTACACTGATTATAATTTTCTTATCCTTTTTAATTTCGTCGGCTAAGATCATTTTTGAGAGTTTGTTCAGAATTTCGCGCTGTAAAACCCGTTTGAGTGGCCTGGCACCATATTGAGGATCAAAACCTTCAGTAGCCAGTAATTGAATTGCATCATCAGTCACTTCCAGATGTATATCATTAGCCAGGAGCATTCCTTCAATTTTATTCAACTGAAGACGGACAATTTCTGCTATTTCGATTTCTGTAAGTGGTGTGAACATGATCACCTCGTCAATCCGGTTAAGGAATTCGGGCCGTATCGTTTTCTTAAGTAAATCCAAAACTTCTTCACGGGTCTGATCCAGTACTTTCTCTCGATTCTGATCATTGATAGTCTTCAGTTTTTCCTGTATCAGCATGGAACCGATATTGGATGTCATGATGATTATGGTGTTCCTGAAATCGGCTGTACGGCCTTTGTTATCTGTCAACCGGCCATCATCGAGTACCTGTAAAAGTATGTTGAACACATCCGGATGAGCTTTTTCCATTTCATCGAAAAGAACCACAGAATAAGGTTTACGACGCACTTTTTCAGTCAACTGTCCACCTTCATCGTAACCCACATATCCCGGAGGTGCTCCTACCAGCCTTGAAACTGAATGGCGTTCCTGGTATTCGCTCATATCAATACGCACAAGCGCATTTTCGTCGTTGAACATATAATCGGCAAGCGCCTTTGCCAGTTCGGTCTTGCCAACACCGGTGGTTCCCAGGAAAATAAAGGAACCCATAGGTCGTTTCGCATCCTGCAATCCTGCCCGGCTGCGGCGAATGGCATCCGAAATTGCCTGGATAGCCTCATCCTGACCGATCACTCTTTTATGCAGTTCATCTTCCAGATGCAGCAATTTTTCACGTTCGCTTTGTAACATACGGGTAACCGGGATGCCTGTCCAGCGGGCAACTACCTCGGCTATCTCTTCATAACCAATCTCTTCCTTAACCAGAGTAGAATTGACATGCATCAGGTTAAGCTCCTTTTTAAGTTGCTCCAGTTTAGCAACGGCTTCCTGTGTTTTACCGTAGCGAAGCTCAGCTACCAGGCCATAATTACCTTCGCGCTCAGCCTGTTCGGCCTCGAACTTATAGTCTTCAATATTCTTTTTCTGTTGTTGAATACCATTAACCAGGTTGCGCTCAGCTTCCCATTTTGATTTCAGCGCTTTACGAACCTCATCAAGATTGGCAATTTCTTCGTTGAGTTGTTTAAGTTTTACCTCATCTTTCTCGCGTTTTATGGCTTCGCGTTCAATTTCCAACTGGCGGATCTTGCGTTCCTTTTCATCCAGCTCTTCCGGCACCGAATTAATCTCGAGTCTGAGTTTGGCAGCAGCTTCATCAATCAGGTCAATGGCTTTATCGGGTAAAAACCTGTCGGTGATATACCTCTGCGAAAGCTCGACAGCAGCAATTATTGCTTCATCTTTGATACGAACCTGGTGATGGGTTTCGTAACGTTCCTTTAGTCCACGGAGAATTGAAATCGCATCCAGCGTATCCGGTTCATTTACCATCACCACCTGGAAACGGCGTTCCAGCGCTTTGTCTTTTTCAAAATATTTCTGGTATTCAGCCAACGTGGTGGCACCGATAGCGCGGAGTTCGCCCCGGCTGAGAGCGGGTTTCAAAATATTAGCTGCATCCATGGCTCCTTCGGAAGCACCTGCTCCTACCAGTGTATGGATTTCATCGATAAACAAAACTACATTGCCATCCGAAGCCATTACCTCTTTCACCACACTCTTGAGCCTTTCCTCAAATTCGCCTTTGTACTTTGCACCGGCAATGAGCGAGCCCATATCAAGTGAAAAGATAAGCTTGTTTTTCAGGTTTTCAGGAACATCGCCATTTACAATCCGGTGTGCAATTCCTTCAGCAATAGCTGTTTTACCCACACCAGGCTCCCCGATCAGGATAGGATTGTTTTTGGTACGACGGGTCAGAATTGTCAGAACACGCCTGATTTCTTCGTCACGTCCGATTACAGGATCGAGTTTGCCTTTGCGTGCAAGGTCGTTCAGGTTTCGTGCATACTTATTTAAAGCGTTGTATGTGTCCTCGGCAGTAGCACTGGTGGCGGAAGATCCTTTTCGTAATTCCTGAATGGCAGCCTTCATATCTTTTTCATTGGCTCCTAGCTGCTTCATAAGTTTTGAAACACTATCGTTAGAAGCCAGGATACCCAGTATCATAAGTTCGATGGTGATAAATTCATCACCAAAATCTTTCATCATCGATTCGGCTTTTTGCAAAGCCTTTGAGGCATCATTTGAGAGAAATTGTTCGCCACCCTGCACTTTCGGGAAAGATCCGATAATCGAATCAATTCCCTTTTCAAGCAAATTGAAATCAATGCCCAGTTTGTATGTTATGAAACGAAGCACATTGTCCTCTGTTGTCATAATCCCCTTTAAAAGGTGGGCATTTTCGATGGACTGGTTCTGATTTACGGAAGCTAACTGCTGAGCTTGCTGAACAGCTTCCTGCGCTTTGATTGTGTATTTATTGAAGTTCATTTTATTGAAATTTTTACTTCAATAGCAAATCAATAAATGCACCAAATGTAAAATTAAAATATAATATGTCAATTTGTCAATATATTTTGTTGATTATATGTCATTTCGGCACACACACATCAAAGCTTTAAAATCAAAAACAGATAGCGAATAGAAAGTGTGAATATTGCCCCGTTTCCTTTAAATAAAATAGCATGCTGCCAGAAAAACATGACAATAAGCCATCCGGCAGGAAACTTATATCCAAAAGGATTTGATTATTAGGGTTAAAGAAATTACAGCAACTATATGTAATTCAGCTGATTTTATAAATTCAAATAAAAAAAAGGATCTTGGGCTTTATAGCTCCCTGATCATATCGAACGAAGTTTTTATTCCTTTAATGAGGGAAGAACTAAAACCCTGGTGTTCCATTTCATTTAACCCGACAATAGTACATCCTTTGGGCGTTGTCACCCTGTCAATCAACTGTTCCGGGTGGGCTTTTTCTTCGAGCGTCATTTTTGCAGCTCCTTTTACGGTTTGCGATGCTATGGCGAGGGCTGTTTGTGCGTCGAATCCAATTTCAATACCGGCCTGCATCGAAGCACGTATATAGCGCAAAGCATAAGCTGTTCCGCAAGCTCCCAATATGGTCGCACCGTTCATCAGTTTTTCTTCAATAACTAAGGCTGTTCCGATATGGCTGAATAAATCAATGATTTTTTGACCGGCATCCTTGTTTTTCTCTGAATAAGAAATACAGGTTGCAGATTCGCCAAACTGGGCGGCAATATTGGGCATTATCCTTACACAGGGATGTTCCTGGTTTGTTTTTTGCTGCAGCGTTTCCAGGTTCAATCCACTCACAGCTGAAGCTATAATTGCATTTGAAATATGAGGCAGGATGTTTTCCAGAACAGTATCCACCTGGTACGGCTTCACCGTTAGCAGGATGATATCGGCCTGGCTGATTTCAAAAGTATTGTCGGAGGATACCCTGACGTTAGGCCCTTCCAGATACTCAATCAGTTGAGTGTTGCGCCTGGTAACAGTAAGTTGTGTATCCGGCAAAAATTTAGATAAGCCAATTGCTAAAGACACCCCTAAATTACCGCCTCCGATTATATGAATTTTGGTTGTTTTCGATTCCATACTGTAAAATGATTTCCTGTTTTTATTACCTGTAATTTATCCCTTTGGAAAATGAAAGTCAGACCGGATATAAGACGGACCTAATTTGTAACAAATACTATGTTGACAAATGCTGCCATTTCTTAACTATAAAG
>JBBSBT010000304.1:0-4801 GCA_038250985.1 Bacteroidales bacterium | reverse complement strand
ACTTCTTTAAAAAAAGGAGGCTGAACAGGGTAACCCGCTCAGCCAACCAAACCAACCAATTGTGATGAGTAATCAAACTATTATTTTAACCTCAAATTAAAAATAATAGGTTACCCTGCCAACCTCCTTTTTAACATTTTAGTACCCGGTCTGTTTAGTATCCGGGATTATTTGAAGTGATCTGGCTGTTATTAGTTATTTCATCCAAAGGAATAGGGAAGAGTTCGTGTTTTCCAACAACGAACTTGCTGCCTAATACTTGTGAAGCCAAACCCCAACGCACGAGGTCAAAGAAACGAACACCTTCGAAAGCTAACTCAACCTGGCGTTCTTTAACAATAGCATCAAATAATGCAGGTCCTGTAGCAGTAACATCTAGAAGGCCTCTATGTTGGCGCAAGTTGTTAAGCTCGGTACGGGATTTATCCTCAAGTGTCTGACGATAATAGGCTTCGGAAGTCATAAGCAATACATCAGCATAACGTATAAGCCTCAGGTTGGTTCCATAGTTTAATTCGCCAACAGGTCCATTGGTTTCGTCAGCAAATGTTCCGTATTTAACCCTGAAATATCCAACGAAATCATAAGGAGGATTTACAACATCACCGGTCCAGTCACCACCTAAAGCCCTCAGATCAGCAACCGACCAAACAGATGCATGGCGACGAACATCAGTTGGTTCGTAGGCATCATACATGGCTTTTGTAGGATAAACAAATCCCCATCCACCTACCATGCCGCTGTTACCCGGAACAAAATAATCACCACGTGGTCCGCAAAGTTGCCAGGTAATGTTGTTTTCCATATTGCGGTTTCCACCCCATTGGAAGGTACCCCAATCGTATCCCTTTACACCTGTAAAGCTAACTTCAAAGAGTGATTCTGTCCCGAATTCCTGGGACTTTTTGAATAAAGTGCTGAAATCACTTGTCAATTGATATTCATTAGATTTAATTACGAGTTCGAAAGCATCCGAAGATTCTTTCCATTTTTTCTCATAAAGAAGTACTTTGCCCAGAAGAGCCTGTGCCGTTCCTTTTGAAACCCTGAATTTGTCGGCAAGAGCATATTGTGAGCGTAATGGAAGCACAGGAATAGCCTCGTTCAAATCTTTTTCAATCTGAGCATAGATTGCTGATACTTCAGCACGTGGCTGTGAGTATTCGCTGGGTGTTTTAAGTTCGGTTAGGGTTAAGGGGACTTTACCAAACATCATAACCAATTCCGAATAATAATATGCACGCAGGCATTTTGCTTCGGCAATGATCTTCTTACGGAAATCGTTAATTGGTTCAACATTATCAATTACCATGTTACAGCGGTAAATTCCAAAATACTGACCTGTATAAACATCCTTAATAACCGGGTTTCCGGCACTATAGTTGAGCCTGTCTAATTCAACCAGGTTGGGTTGGTCACCGGCTGAACTGCCACCTGCAGTTGTTTCATCCGAAGGAAGGGTTTTTGCGAGCCATACTGATTGCCAGTCGCGGGCGTTAACCCATTGAAGGATATCATATGCTGCAACAATTGCATTCTGGGCGTCTGCATCGGTTTTGTAAAAGTTATCTACCGACAACTTACCATAAGGCGCTGTTTCAAGAAAGTCCTTTTTACATGACGTAATTACCATGAAAAAGACTAAAACGAAAAGGATTTTATATATGATTTTGTTTTTCATTTTCTTTATGTTTTAATTATTTTGATTTTGAGATTGACTACATTAATAAATACAAGTTACTTATAATGTGACCGAAATTCCCATCATGAATTTGCGTGGAGTTGGATACATACCGCGGTCAATTCCCTGGCTGTTATTATCAGGACTTCCAGCTTCAGGATCCATTCCAGGATACTTGGTGAAAGTAAAATAGTCATCGAATGAAACATAAACACGTGCACCTTGCATATGAATTTTTGCAGCCATGTCTTTAGCTAATGTATAACCAAGTTGAATTTGCTTGATCCTCATATAGGAGCCACTGAAAATCATTTTATCGCTGTTGTAATTAAAGTTGTTTGTCAAATCAGCTCCGAACCAGCTATTGCTACTTCCGTCACCGGTCCATCTGTCAGTATAGAAGAATTCAGGTCTATTGGATGTTCCACGATCAGTACGGTTCCAGCCCATAAGAATATCATTGCCCTGGGTACCTTGCAGGAAAACATTCAAATCAAAATTCTTGTAATCGCAACTTAGGTTGGCGCCATAAGTTATTTTCGGAATGGATGAACCAATCATGGTCATATCATCTGAATTTATTTTACCGTCTTTCACATTGTCAACTACAATAACATCACCTGGTTTTGGAGTATAACCTGATAGTCCATTATCTGCTACATATTTATCAATCTGAGCCTGGTTCTGGAAAATACCATCTGTCTGGTAACCGCGGAAATACCATACTGGTAATCCCTTTTCGAAATAGGTGGCAGTCCATCCGTTAACACCGGCTCCAGAAACTCTGCTGAGTAATGGGTTAAGATAAGTTACTTCGTTGTGGTTGAAAGTTACGTTAGCATTAACGCTGTAATGGAAATCACCTTCCGATTCGCGCCAGCCTAATTCCATTTCAACACCGGTATTAGTTACATCACCGGCATTAACAAAAGGAGCAGTATTTCCTACTGAGAGTGGCGGTGATGATGGGGTTAAAAGATCTTTTGTGATTTTTTTGTAGTAATCGAAAGCAAAAGTTAATTTGCTGTTAAAAGCACGGACATCAAAACCTAAGTCAGTCTGCTGACTGGTTTCCCAGGTAAGTTCAGGATTTGCCAGTAATGCAGGTTCAGCTCCGGTATAGAAACCTCCACCTGGTAATGGATATTGTATACCAGAAATTTTTATCAGTGAACGGAACTGGTCAGGTCCAAGGTTTGACAAACTACCGTTTTGGCCCCAGCTGCCGCGGAATTTGAAATAATTAACCGGGAGGTTCAGGTTTTTCCAGAAACTTTCTTCCGACATAACCCATCCTGCTGATACCGAAGGGAATGTACCCCATTTGTTTAACAACATGGATGTACCATCACGACGAAGAGTTGCGTTAATCATATACCTGTTATTGTAATCGTAAGTAAATCTGCCAAAATACGATTCCAGCGTTTTAACTTCGGGAACACCACTAACTGTTCCGGTAATATCGTCGGAGCCATGATACGAAAAAACATCATCCTCGGCAAACATAGGGCCTGATAATGTATTAACGTAGTTGTGCTGATAATGCTGTGCCGAAATACCAGCCATTAATGAAAAGTTGTGTTTATCAACAGTCTTGTTGTATGAAGCAAAATTTTCCCACAACCAGGTGAACCACCTGTCGTAATTTTCACGACGTGAAGTTACATTACTATTGCGTTCGGATGAGAACCAATAGGTTGGGTTCCATGTATGGTAAACCTGACCGGCATAATCAATACCTAAACGTGAGGTAATTGAAAGACCGTTAAATGGTTTAACAGTTGCAAACATACTTCCTAAAATTTTATCTTGTACGGTACTTCCTCTTGCCAACGAAATCATGGCCAAAGGATTTGCAATTTCACCCTTCAGGAATTCGGATACACCATAATATTTTCCACTTGGATCTTTAAGTAAAGTGTTGCCAGCGTCCAAAGCAGCCTGGGCGAATGCAGGTAATGCCCCATCATAAACAACAGGAGTAAGTGGATCAAGAGCCAGAGCGCTTGAAACAATTCCCCCATATTCACTGTTTTCAACTATTGAACTGCGATCGGTATGTGAGAATGCAAAATTATTACCAATACTTAACCATTTTTTAATTTCATGATCTCCATTTAAACGAACTGAATAGCGTTTAAAATTGGCCTTTTCACCACCAACAACACCATCCTGGTTAAAGTATGAAAAAGATACAAGGTAGCTTGATTTCTCACTGGCGCCTGAAAATGATAGGTAATGTTTCTGCATCGGAGCATTCTGGGCTATCTGTTCAAGCCAGTTGGTGTTGGTTGCAATACCCGTAGGAATGGTTACACCAACTTTTGCTTCATTAATATAATCAGTATATTGAGTGTTATTCATCACAGGCATTATCTTGCCCATACTTTGAATACCATATTGGAAATCGTAAGTCAATGTTCCGCCGGTTGTTTTACCTCCGGAAGGACCTTTACCTGATTTGGTAGTTATAATTACAACACCGTTTGCGCCTTCAGCACCATAAATGGCAGCCGAAGCAGCATCTTTCAGAACTTCGATGGATTCTACATCAGAAGGTTCGAGGTAATTAATATCACCGCTCTTCATACCGTCAACAATGTAAAGAGGATCAGAGTTACCGTTGGTTCCTGCACCACGTATCCTAACTTTAAGACCCGCGCCAGGTGAACCTGAATTTGAGCGAACACTAACACCTGCAATACGGCCCTGCATAGCTTGTTCTACCCTTGCTGCAGGCAGACTTTCCATGTCTTTGGATTTAATTTGCGAAATAGCACCGGTAACAAGGCTTTTTTTCTGAACGCCGTATCCTACAATCATTACGCCTTCGAGGTCTGTAGATTTTTCTACCAGAACGGCTGATATAGGTATACCTGCAGTAGCTTCTATTTCCTGGCTAACCATACCTGTATATGAAAAGGTAAGTTTCAATGCCGGTTTATCAGCTGCAAATTTAAATTGTCCATCAAGATCTGTGATGGCTCCTGTTGTAGTACCTGTAACTGTAACACTTACACCCGGAAGAGTTTCACCAGATTGGCTTGTTACTTTTCCGGAGTACTCAAAAGTTTTCTGCGCAAAAACAAGTGAGAATGTACTCAGCCACAAAATTCCTGT
>JBBSBT010000303.1:0-4809 GCA_038250985.1 Bacteroidales bacterium | reverse complement strand
CCGTGGCCGTGATTATGAGTGGCACCTGTTCTGGCGGAGATATTATGGCGACTACCTGAAAATGCTTACAGGTATGGCCAGGGAAAGAGGAGTGTCAGTTCCTTTGTATCACAATCTGCCGGGCTGGATTTACGGAAACGGATATGAATTCCCTGTAAATATTACCATGTACGAAGATCTGTTCGGCGATAAAAGCGAAATCATTTTCGGAGTTGATCATATCCCGGAATTCCAGTCGTACCGCAATTTACACGACGACCGTATTATAAATGATATAACCCTTGCCATGCAGGGGAATAAGCCCTTGTTTGCTGCCGAGTTCCAATGCGGCTCACGTGAACATCATGTGGAGACAAACCCGCGCGAAATGGAGCTTTTCTATAAAGCCAGCGTTGCCAATGGTTTGGTTGGCTGGAACTATTATATGTTTTCGCAGGGACGGAATCCAAGGCACAAGGGATATTCGGGAGAGACCTTTTACTGGTTCAACCCGCTTACGCCCGAAGGTGAACACACAAGTGCTTTCCCGTTGGTTCAACGAATGAACAAGGTGATAAAGACCTCTGAAAACCTGATCGTTAACGCAAAACGCAAAGCCGAAGTTTGCGTTCTATTCTATCCGCCCTATTACGCATCAGAGTTGGAAAGGCCCGGAGGTATTGGAACGGAGCTTATTTTTACGGCTTCAGCCATCCGCCGCCCGGCATATTTCGATGGCCTGCTTAAAGTGCTGCAGGTGCTAAATATCGATTACGATATGATGGATCTGAATACTGTTGCCGATAAAACATTGAGTAAATACAAGCAAGTTTGGGCATTCAGCACCGACGAAATGAATGCCGGCGCACAGCAAAAATTGATTAATTATGCTTCTATAGGAGGAAACCTTGTCATTTTTCCCTACCTGCCCGACCGGGAAAATTCGCAGAAAACGTGTACTATTATCCGCGATGCTCTTTCAGTAGTACCATCCGGAACCGAAATTATCGATTCTCCGCTGATCGACATTTACAACCTGAAAGATATCAAGTGTGCCAATCCGCTAATTGTCTATTCAGAAGAATCACTCGCCGGTGCTGAAATTATCGCCCGAACACTAAACGGAACTGCATGTGGATTCGAAAAGTATATTGGAAACGGCATTATAATTCACCTGGGAACCTGGATCGGTTTTGATACCGAAGGACATAAACCGGTTTATGAAGCACTTCTGAAAAAATCAGGTGCAAAGCTTCATCAGGCATCGAGCGATAATTATCATATCACTGTAAGAGAACGATTTACAGAAGATAATACTGCCATCCTCTTCGTAGGAAATTATTACAACGAAGAACACATGGGCAAAGTGGCCTATACCCATCCCGGTAACGGAGAAATGATAACAATTCCTTACACCCAGGGCGAAATGTTGTGGCCGGCATTGTATGCGGTGTTAACACCGGTTTGCATTGAAATTGCTGATGGCATAAAAATTCTACACAGCACTTCCGATATCCTGAATATTTCGGAAACAACCGGACAACTTGAAATTACTCTATACGGAGATCGGGATCTGGCCGGGGAAATCGTGTTTGAAGGTGCAAATGTCAACCGAATCAAATCAGCAACCATTCAAGGTGAAAGTATAAAAATGAGGATCGACGACAAGCGTAAAGTCTTAAAATACAGTCACAGGCATAAGGAAGAAATGATTCTTACAGTTAAAATAAACTAGATGAACATTAAAAATGCACACGGTCTTTCCATTGATTTCCTCGATAACGGCTCACTGCGACGTATTGAAGTGAACCCGATCAGGGTAAGTCTCCGATCGGCAACCCCGTTTTCAACTTCCGGGGCAAACCTCTATTTAAGAAAAAGATCAAATCCCATAGAATTCAAAGCACTAATAGGACATGGAAGCAACAGCCGTTTTATTATAAAGGAAAATGCCTATTTCGCTGCAGGAAACTGGGATGGCATTGATTATGAATGCAAACTGCAACTTTCCGGAAAGAGTTTAAGCTGGCAATGGTCCGTCGCTGTTCACAATACATCAAAAACGCCGGTTGAACTTGATTTGATATTCCAGCAGGATGTCGGGCTCAAACCTGCAACCGAAGGATTGATTAACGAATATTATGTTAGCCAGTATCTTGAGCGGCGTATCCTGGAAGATAAAAATTATGGGTCGGTTGTTTGCTGTCGTCAGAATATGAAGGAATCCACAGGCAACCCCTGGCTCATGATGGCATGTAAAAATAAAGCTGTTTCAGGAAGTGTGGATGGAATGCAGTTTTACGGTAAAACATTTCGGGAAACCGGAATACCCGAAGGCCTGATTGTAAACAGCCTTGGTGGCGAATATTCCGGTGAATCGTCGGTGGTTGCTTTACAGGAAAAACCATTTAAACTAGCAGCAGGCGAAAGCCATAATAGTGTTTTTGTGGCAACATACCTGCCCGATCATCCGCTTGCTACTTCAGATGAAGACTTAACACAACTGCCGGATTTGATGCTCGAATTCAGCGAAGGACACTTGTTGCAAAAAACAGATACTTTGCTTACTCCGGATCATAATTTATTTAATACTTCTCCTTTCCTTCCGGTAGATGACCTTGATGAAGAAGAATTCAACCGGTTTTTTGATTCCGACAGGCGGCACCATGAAGTTGAGAATGGTAAACTGTTATCATTTTTCAATAAGCAGAACAATCATGTGGTGCTTCGTGCCAAAGAAATACTTGCCGACAGGCCCCATGGACATATTATGCAAGCCGAAGCCGTGCTCGTAGCTGATGAAAATATCGTATCAACAACCTCTTTCGCATTTGGTGTCTTCAACTCGCATCTTACACAAGGCAATACGAATTTCAATATTTTCCTTTCCGTTTGTTCCAGCCAGTTTAACCAGTCGCAGGAAACCGGGCAACGAATATTTGTTGAAATTGAAGGTCGAAGCTACCTGCTTGGAGTCCCATCCGCTTTCGAAATGGGATTAAACCACTGCCGTTGGATTTATAAATTCGGTGAGAATATTTTCCAGATTCGCACCTGGACTTCGAAAACATCTCCAAAAGTAAACCTCGACTTTAAGGTTATCAGCGGAAAGGCAGTTAAGCTTTTAATTACCCATCAATTTGATGAAGGCAACGAATGGACCATAACGCCGGGAAGTCAAACCGGTGAGTATATTGCCAAACCAAAGGCGGATAGCATGATTGCCGCGAAATTCCCGTCTGCACAATTCAGAATAGCGGTAAACAGCAATTCGGAATTTGATGCCAGAGGTGACGATGCACTTTATTTCAACAATAAAAGCCACGGCGGACAGTTTTTCATTTTAGATGTGAAGAAAACCTCAAGCTTCTGCATGAGTTTTATCGGTGAAGTCTGCGCTGAATTTGCCACTGAAAAAATCACAAATGCAGATAAACAATGGGCTTCCGATTGCCTCAATGCCCAACTGGATTGGCAGCAGCTAAGCTTAAACCTGGCTTTGAAAGGAGATCAGGAAGATATCTCAGCCATACGCGAAATCCTTCCCTGGTTTGGCATGAATGCCATTACGCATTTCCTTACGCCTCATGGCCTGGAGCAATTTGGTGGAGCAGCCTGGGGAACACGCGATGTTGCCCAGGGACCGTTCGACTTACTTTTAACGATGGAAAAATATGATGCAGCCAGGCAATTGCTGCTTACGATATTTTCGAATCAGAATGCCGATGGCGGATGGCCGCAATGGTGGATGTTCGATAGTTATACAACTATCAGGGCAGGTGATTCTCACGGGGATGTTTTTTACTGGGTAATCATTGCCCTTAGCAATTATATAAAAGTTACAGGTGATATTAAGGTTCTTGATGAAATTTTACCCTATTACGAAGAAAAGGGTTCCGCTTTCGATGAAAAGGCTTCACTCAGCCAACACCTCGACAGGCTTATTCATATGATTGTGAAATCCTTTATTCCCGGAACTTCCCTGGTGCCTTTTGGCGGTGGCGACTGGAACGATTCGCTGCAACCCGTCAGCAAGGAACTGGCGCAACGCATGATTTCCAGCTGGACCGTTGAGATGAATTTCCAGGCATTTACGCAATGTCAGCTTGTGTATGAGCAAGTTGGAAATCTTGAAAAAGCGAATGAACTGAAAGAAATCTGCGCGCTTATCAAGTCTGACTTCAATAAACACCTGGTTAAGGATGGCGTTGTTGCCGGCTATGGCCTGGTTGAAGAAGGCCGCAGCATAAGTGTGCTGCTTCACCCCAGCGATACAGTAACCAATATACAATACAGTATATTACCGATGAACCGGGGCATAATCAGCGGTATTTTTACAAAAGAGCAGGCACAGCATCACCAGGATCTGATTGAGAAGCACCTGAAAGGTCCTGATGGTGCCAGGCTTATGAATCGTCCGCTTAAATATAAAGGCGGCATTCAAACCATTTTTCAGAGAGCCGAAAGCAGCACGTTTTTTGGCCGCGAAATTGGCTTAATGTATATCCACGAACATATCCGCTATGCCGAAGCACAGGCGATAACAGGCAGAGCCGATGCTTTTGTGAAAGCGCTTCGCCAGGCTAACCCGGTTGCCTACCGTGAAATTGTGACTTGCGGCGATATACGGCAATCCAACTGTTATTACAGCAGTTCGGATGTTACATTTAAGAACCGGTATGAAGCGGATGAACACTATGATGATATAAAAACAGGGAAAATAGAACTTAAAGGTGGTTGGCGTGTTTATTCGAGTGGGCCAGGTATTTATATCACCCTCGTTATTTCCCGTTTACTGGGTCTGCGTATCGAATCCGGTAATATAATTTT
>JBBSBT010000302.1:0-4814 GCA_038250985.1 Bacteroidales bacterium | reverse complement strand
TAAAAAATTACTTGCTTATCATAGCATTGAGAATATCGGCATTATCGGGATTGGGATAGGTATTGGTTGTATCGGGCTCGGAACCGGCAACCAGGTTTTGTCAACATTGGGTTTTGCCGGCGCGCTTCTGCATACACTTAATCATGCCCTTTTCAAATCGCTGCTTTTTTATGCTGCCGGAAATGTATACCAGGCCACGCATAGCATGGATATTGAGAAACTTGGCGGGCTGATCAAAAGAATGCCGCAAACGGCGGCGCTTTTTCTTATCGCAGCTATCGCCATAAGCGGGATTCCGCCATTCAATGGTTTTGTTTCGGAGTTTATCATTTATACCGGTTTATACAACTGGCTTTCGGATGCCACGTTGGTTTCGCTGCTGGCAGCCATTTCTTCGACGGCAGGCCTGGCACTCATCGGTGGATTAGCCATGCTGTGTTTTACAAAGGCTTTTGGCGTTGTTTTCCTGGGAACTGAAAGAAGCGCATTGCCTGATTCGTGCAAAGAGGTATCTTTTTTACAACTTCTGCCCATGTATCTGCTTGCCGCTCTGATTGTTGTGATAGGCTTATTCCCGATGGCATTTATCCGGATGTTGTCGCAACCGGTCAGCCTTTTTACCGGGATACTTAATTTTCCTCCCGAAGTTGTTCCTGTTCATGCTTTCGCAGCACTACAGCCTATCAGTTGGGCATCCTGGCTGTTTATTCTGCTTGTAATCAGTATTTTCCTGGTACGAAAATTTTTCCTCAGCCATCGTAAAACCGAAACCGCACCCACCTGGGGTTGTGGTTATAGTGCTCCTACCTCCAAAATCCAATACACAGCCGGATCATTCGTGAGAACTTACAGTAAATTGTTCGCGCCTTTTTTGCTTATAGGCAAACATGAAGATGAAATAAAAGACATATTCCCGTCTGAATCCAAATATCATACACATCCCTACGATAAACTTGAAAAATGGCTGATTGACAGCCCCTTGAAATTCAATAAAGTATTCATGGGACGTTTTGTTTTTTTGCACAACGGGAAGCTGCAATTTTATATACTGTACGGCGTGCTTTTTATCCTTGCCGTAATCAGTATTCCTTTATTATATCAGAACGTGCAATCTTTCATCGACTTTCTAAAACATTTGTAACATGTTGAGTGTACTTTTAATTGTTATAGCTGCCATTTTCTTTACAGGGATCATTATCCGTACAAAGAGTCTGGCATCGGGTCGCAAAGGGCCGGGGATCTTACAGCCGGTGCGCGATGTTGTGCGTTTGTTCCGTAAGGGTGTAGTTTACAGCGAAACCACCAGTTTTGTTTTTCAGATCGCACCCACCATTTACTTTGCTTCCGTCATCATGGCTATGCTGGTGGTGCCTTTTGGCCAGTCGCCCGGAGTGCTGAGTTTTAACGGCGACTTTATCTTTTTCGCCTACGTACTGGCGCTGGGTAAATTTTTCTCTATCATAGCAGCCATGGACACAGGAAGCAGTTTTGAAGGAATGGGTGCCAGCCGCGAAGCCTTATATTCCATGTTTGCCGAGCCTGCCTTTTTTATCCTGATGGGTTCGCTGGCGTTGTTATCCGGTCATACTTCCTTCCATGAAATATTTACATCTCTTCACATTGGTTCGCAGATCAGTTATGCCCTGGCCGCCCTGGCCACTTTTGTGCTGCTGATGATCGCCATGATCGAAAGCAGCCGCATGCCTATTGATGATCCGAAAACCCATCTCGAACTTACTATGATACATGAAGTTATGATTTTGGATAACAGCGGTTTCGACCTTGGATTGATTTTTACCGCCGGCTACCTGAAATTTGCTATCTACGGCGCACTGATTGTAAATCTTTTTATTGGGATAATTCCAATTCAATATGCAATCCCTTCGTTTTTCGTCATACAATTCCTGATGGCTGTAGCAATCGGGTTGATCGAATCATTTATGGCAAGATTCCGGATGAGTCACAACCCACAATTTATTGTAGCGCTTACATCGGTGAGCCTGCTGATCTTTTTCGGCGTATTGCTGATACTTCAGAAATTCATGTAAAATGTTTAAAAACAGTTTGATACAATGATACATGTACTTTTAATCACCTTCCTTATAACGCTTTTTTATATGGCCATCGCTAATCGCATGATGACCTATATTAAAGTACTGGCTCTGCAGGGAGTGCTGCTGTTTTTTGTGGTTTTCATTCAGCTGAATGAAATAAATACACTAAACCTGGTGCTTATTCTCCTGGAAACCATTGTTTTTAAATCGCTTGCGGTGCCTCTTTTCCTGGGTTACCTGCTAAAGCGGAATAACATCACCCGCGAAGCCGAACCGTTCCTTCCTAATTTTGTATCATTGGTGGTTACCACATTTATCGTCGTAATTACTATACTGATTTCCAATACAATAAAAGATACAAACCTGGATAAAATATTTTTCGTGGTAGCTTTATCAACATTGTTTTTCGGGCTTTACCTGATTGCAACCCGGCGAAAAATCATTACCCATGTTATGGGCTATATGGTTATTGAAAACGGTGTTTTTGTACTTTCTCTTGCTGTGGGTAACGAGATGCCGATGCTTGTGAACCTGGGGATTATGCTTGATATTTTCGCCAGTGTACTTATCCTTGGGATTTTCCTGAACAAGGTAGGTGATGTGTTTAAAGATGTGGATGTAGATCAGCTCAGTAACTTAAAAGATTATTAACAGGGAAAAACAAGAGAACGAATGATTGGAATTTATTTAATAGTCGCTTTTACCATTGCCATAGCCCTGTTCTTCAGCAGGAATAAAATACTTGTGTACTCGCTGACGGGTTTATTCCTGGTATTGCAGTTGTTGTTTACCATACACAGCTGTGTCCACTTCGGAAGCACCGAACTGGTTTATTTTACTTATGATTCTCTGGGTGTTATCCTGCTTCTCACATTGATTGTAATTGCTGCTCCGGCATTATTTCACAGTTATATTTATATTGAACAACACGAGGAGAGTAATCAATCCAGGGCGATTTATATGACTTCGATGGTATTGCTGATAACAGCTATAGGAGCAGGTTATCTCGCCAATCACATTGCCGTTACCTGGATTTTCACTGAAATTACTACCTTAAGCGCTTCAGCTTTAATTTATCACCACCGTAACAAACTGGCACTAGAGGGTACCTGGAAATATGTTTTTGTCTGCACCATCAGCATCACATTTATTTTTATCGGGATACTTTTTCTCAGTCTTTCCCTGCAGCATGCCGGTTCGGATGATCTCTCGTTCAGCAACCTGCTGGCCCGCAGGGCTGAATTGAACCCGGTCTGGCTGAGGATGGCATTTTTATTTATATTCACCGGTTTTACGGCTAAAATCGGGTTGGTTCCCATGTTTACAGCAGGCGTTGATGCAAAAGATAAGGCTCCTGCACCGGCCGGCGCGTTGTTTTCCACCGTATTGATGAACCTGGGTTTCGTCGGAATATTCCGTTTTTACATTATTTTGGCAAATACACCTCAATTGCACTGGGCCCAGCTTGTGGTAGGTTCCGCGGCTTTCCTGTCGATTTTTGTTTCCACCGTGTATATGCTGAAAGTGAAAAATATCAAGCGCATGTTTGCATACTCCAGTATAGAGCATATGGGAATTGTAATGCTGGGCTTGGCTGCCGGAGGAATCGGCTATTATGCTGCCGTACTGCATATTATACTGCATTCATTTGTCAAATCAAGCCTGTTTTTCCAGTTTAACCAGCTTTACCGGGTTTTTCAGAATAAAAGCATTTACCACATTGGGAATTACTTCAAATACAATGCAACCGGTGCGATGGTTTTGTTGCTTGGCTTTATCAGTGCAACGGCTATGCCACCTTCAGGATTGTTCGTAAGTGAGTTCCTGATATTCAAATCGATATTCGATGCCGGCCATATCCTGCTGCTGATTGTGGTGTTGTTGCTGTTGACCATGATTATCTGGGCTTTCGGCAAAAATATTTTCAAAGTGCTTTTCGTTCCGGCTGTGAGTTTCGATGATTCGATTGTTGAAAAAATAAGTCCCTGGGAATCAGTTTCACAGTTTGTTTTGCTTGCAATGGCCGTTTACCTGGGATTGAATCCACCGGCGATATTCGTTCATCTGCTGCAGGAGAGTGTGAGTTTGTTGCCGATGTAGGTTTGAAATGTTTGAAGGGTTTGAAGAGTTTGAAGGGTTTGAAAAGTTAGTTCTTAAATTCTTTTACCCTGTAACTCTGTGCTTCGGCTCCGCTCAGCGGCCTGTAACACTGAAACTTTGAAACATTGAAACTTTGAAAGCAAAGCATTGAACCCTGTAACAATCTAATAGCCCTCGTTTAACAATCAACAGATCAATAACCATTAACCAATTATCCATTAACTATTAACCGAACTCTCATGCATTACCTTACTATAAAAAATAATCAGTCCGTGCCGGTTTCAGATATTCCTGAAGTCTCCTACAGTGCATTCCTTATCCTGAATACAGGGATGGTGGCTGAGAATCCAGGGAGGCATTGCGTAAATTATTTCGGGTACCCGGAAGCCGGAAAGGTAAAGCTGATATGTTGTATTGCTGATGATACTGATCATATAATAAATGTGTCTTCCTGCCTGGTTGACCATGAAGAAGAGCATGCCTCATTTACAGCCAAAAATTTCTGTTTCGAAAAATTTGAACGTGAAATCCACGAAAACTATGGAATAAAATATTCGGACCATCCCTGGCTAAAACCCGTAAGGTATCCGCACGATCGTTTTGATAAAAATCAGACAATAGCTAATTACCCGTTTTATTCCATTGACAGTGAAGAGCTTC
>JBBSBT010000301.1:0-4821 GCA_038250985.1 Bacteroidales bacterium | reverse complement strand
CGACCTGCCTAATGCGAATGCACACAAAATCTGAAAAGGTACTACAGCATCAAGCCATTTCGGTCCGTAGATAAAATAAACAATGGGCTCAGCTCCTATTGCTAAGGCAGTAATCAAGGGGAATGAAATGAAACTTAAAAATTGAATCATTCTGCAATAGAGCAGCCGTAAGCGTTCTATATCTCCTTTCACCTTGCTAAACAATGGAAGAAAAATATCATTGACTAACACCACAACATTTGACGTAACAAGGTTGGCTAATTGAAATGCTAACGCATAAATACCCAAGCCCTCCATGCCAATAAATTTTCCCACAATCAAATTATCTCCTTCATTTACTAACTTGGTCAGCACTCTTCCTCCAATGATGTGCTTGCTGTAGTCAATAATAGCTTTGTAATGAGCCTGGCCAATTGTTGCAAGGGGTTTCCAGTTTGTCTTTATGAAAAATGCCATCATCAGAAAAGGAGAAACCAGGGCCTGAGGTATCACTAAACTATACACACCAAATCCTGCCCACGCTGCTAACAGCTTACCAATTGAAATAATGGTCATAGACACTGTGCTATAATATACTAGTGATTTGTATTCCAACTCCTTTCGTAATATTGCTTTCGGAATGGTTGAACCCATTTCGAAAAAGAAGGAAACGCACAAAAGTAGCAGTAGGCTGTAGACTTTTTTATTATCATAAAAATCAGCCCACCAGGGTCCGGTGGTAACAACTACCACTACTACTGCAATCGTCAAAAATAAGTTTAGCCAAAAAGCAGCATTTAGTTTTTCCGATTTATCTTCTCCATCATAATACACAACATACTCTGCAATTCCCGAGGTGGCGAGAGTATTAATAATGCTTAAGAAAACGGAACTTATTGCTAAAAGGCCAAAGTCTTCTTTACTTAGGATACGGGCTAAAAAAGCCATCACCGCCAGGTTGATAACATTACCCCAAATCTTCCTTATTAGCAAAAGAAAGGCGCTACTGAATACCTTTTCTCCAAGCGACATGGTTAATCAGAATAATAGCCCTGACCATTATTTTTCTTTCCATACCCATAACCATACCCGTAATGGTAGGCATAGGCCTGACCATAGCCATAACCAAGACCCGACTTATAAATATCATTTAGCAAAATACTAATGCTTTTTAATTTACCCGACCTATGATACTCATCGATACTTCGAACAAATTCCTTTGGTGAATAATTTTGTCGTAACACAAAAACAGTATGATCGACAAATTTTGAAATTACGAACGCATCGGTAACTAAGGCGAGTGGTGGTGTATCAATGATCACGTAGTCAAACTGATCAAGTGCGCCTGTAATAAATTTATCAAACCGGTCAGTAAGCAACAGTTCCGATGGATTAGGAGGTACAGGACCACCACTAATCAAAAATAAATTTTCAATTTCAGTGTCCTGAATTACATCCTTTAATTCCGATAACCCTGAGAGGTAAGTACTTAAGCCAACCTGATTAGATCGCTGAAAGTCTTCATAAATTTTAGGCCTTCGCATATCGGCCCCGACTATCAGCGTTCGCTTACCGGATAGCGCAAATACAGTTGCTAGATTAATGGTGGTGAATGTTTTTCCCTCGCCACTGATGGAACTGCTCACCATGAATATTTGCTTCTCTTTGTTTGAAGTAAAGTAATTCAGGTTCGACCTCAAGGCTCGAAATGATTCGGCTACGCCCGATTTAGGTTTCTCCATTACAATAAGATTTGTTGCAAGCGCGTTGTGCCCAACGCCCCCAATAAAAGGTATTGAAGTCATTTTATCGATATCTTCTTTCGATTGTACCTTGTTATTCATGATCTCAAACAAAATAAATGCGATCAAAGGGATAGCCAACCCCAAAATTAACGCTACGGTATAGTTTTGAGTAGGTTTTGGCGAAATGGCTGCACCGCGCATGGGTGGGTTTACCAAGGTGATATCTGATGTGTTGGAGGCTTTGGAAATACCAGCCTCAGAAAATTTTTGCATAAGAAAGACATATAGATTTTCCAGCAGGGAATAGTTTCGCTGCACGGCAATCAACTGACGCTCCGATGCCGGCAATCTATTCAGTTGTATTTCGGAATCTCTCAGCTGCTTAGTTAAAAAATCCATTTTTATTTTATCGGTAGATCGCATTGTTTTCACGGCCTCCTCCACATTATTCTTAATTTCATTGATGCGCTCAAGTTTTGCTTCCACAACCGGATTCTTTCTTCGCTCGGGGTCTACATACATTTTTATTTCCAATTGCAAATCAATCATCTTAACTAGCAACGATGAAAGAACCGGGTCGGTAATACCCATTGAGGAGGGCAAAATAACCTGATCCAGATTGCCGGCACCTTTTGAAAGGTATTCGGTTATGTAATGGTAATAATTTTGCCTGATTAACAACTCTGCCTTTTGAATTTCGAACGCCTCTGTCTTTACAAAAAGACGTTGCGCATCAGCACTCATATCTTTTAGTCGGCTGCTGTTGCCAAAACGTTCGAGTTGATACTCTACTACCTTTAAGGAATCTTTAATGTCGATTAGCTGCTTGCGAATAAACTGAATGGTTTGCTCAGCAGTTTGATTTTTTTTATCCAAGTCGCGATTGCTGTACTCTTTGATAAGTTCGTTCAGAAAATCTATTTCCTTATTTGGATTAGTACCTGTGATGCTCAGGTTAATAATGCCGGCACCTTCCGCGGCCCAATCTACGCGCAGCCTGCTTATGTAAGATCCTGCTACAGAAGTAGGATTTGAAATCATTAATAAGAAAGGAACCCCAATAAAAGATTTTTTAGCTCTATCTTTTATGGATTTAATACATAGACTGTAGCCACTAAAATTTACCGAATCGCCCAATACAAATATTTGCTTATCGCCCTCAGTAGGGCTATCCGAAAATTTTGACAGCGAATAATGGGTTTCATCCTTTAATGTAAAAATAAATTGTCCGGTTTTTACCTCGTTTGGGCTGCACCATTCTGCCAGCACCGGAATATATTCGTATGCCTCAGTAGTCATGAAGTAACCCTCGCGATAAAATGATACGTGAAAGTTTAGATTTTTAACCACTTGTGTAATTAGCGGATAGGAACGAATGATATAAGGTTCGTTTAGATAGTTTCGGTATTGATCGATGAGTACGTTTTTATAAATAAATTCAGCACCACTTGACTCTTGCACTTCGCGAATAACGATTGAAGAAGATATTGAATACGTTCGCTGGGTATACCGATTTTTGTAAGAGGCAACAGCGAGTGCCAGGCCTATTGATAGTATAATTAGATACCAAAACCTGAGAGCGCGCGATAATACACGTTTAAAATCTAGTGTAAAGCCTTGTCCAGACTGTCTTTCCTCTTGATCAAAAAAAGTATCAGCCATATTTATTTGGTCGTAGAATTAATAAGTGTAATAGTGATTAACAGCAGGGAAATGGAAGAAATCACGAGCGAAAGATTCTTACCAAAATAGGTTTGATAAGGTCGTTGGCGAAGAGCAGGAACAATCAGGATATCATTTTGATAGACATAATATTCGGGTGAGTTTATGAAATTTTCATCCAATAAATTCAAATACCGCACCTCGGCTTTGCCATTAATCTGGCGAATCAACTTAAGATTTTTTTTGTCGGCAAAATCCGTAAGTCCTCCGGCCAACCCAATGGCTTCGATATAACTTACCCGGTTGTTTGACAGCACTACCGTTCCTTCACGCTTAGCTTCCCCTAAAATGGTAAACCTGAAGTTAATGAGTCGAACTTTTACCACCGGGGCTTCCAGATATTGATCTGCGATGGCTTGAAACTTGTTTTGAATTTCATACACAGTTAAACCCGCCACCTTCACTTTGCCGATTACCGGATAAATGATTTCACCTTGGGGGTCCACCAATTCGCCAATCAGCATTGCATTTGCCGGATTAAGGTTTTGTTGCATTTGCTGAGCCATGATGTTTCTATTGAAAATATCATACTCCTGTGGAGTAAGACTTTCAAACCGTACTGAAATAATGTCTTCGGGTTGGATATGATACTCGTAACTTTGATGCTCATAGTTTCTTACGATTGTATCCTTGGGTAAGTCTTTCACATTAACATCATCCTTTTGCAGATAAACGTATTTCTTGTTCGTAACACACGAACAAATCAACAAGGACACTGCAATGAAATAGATTAACCGCATCAGCTTTGTTTCTGTAGTTTCCAAAAATTATAAATTGTAGTCAAAAATTCTTTCATCTCTCCCAGCGGCACCATGTTTGGGCCATCACTTAAAGCCTTTTCGGGATTGGGATGTGTTTCAATAAAAAATCCATCGACACCTGCAGCGGCAGCTGCCTTTGCGAGGTAGGGTGCAAATTGCCGGTCGCCCCCACTCTTACCAACAAGTCCGCCCGGACGTTGGATGCTGTGAGTAACATCAAATATCACCGGAGTATAACCACGCATAATAGGAAGTGATCGCATATCCACAACCAAGTTGTGGTAGCCAAAGCTTGAACCGCGCTCGGTTAAAAAAACATTTTTATTTCCTTCACCCCGTACTTTGTCTACGGCATACTTCATGTCTTCGGGCGCCATGAACTGACCTTTCTTTACCTTAACAGGTTTGCCTGTTTTGGCTGCGGCAACCAATAAGTCAGTCTGCCGGCAAAGGAAAGCCGGAATTTGAAGTACATCCACCACCGAAGCAACTTCATCGCATTGATTGGATTCATGCACATCGGTAACAACAGGTACTTTCAATGCATTCTTTACCATCGATAAGATCTCAAGTCCCATATCCATGGAAGGTCCACGATACGAACCTGACGAAGT
>JBBSBT010000300.1:0-4836 GCA_038250985.1 Bacteroidales bacterium | reverse complement strand
GAATAGTGAATAGTGTCTGCACACCCGCAGGGTGTCTGACACTGGAGCGAAAAGTGGTATCAGGGTTCTCCCCTCCGGGGAGATGCCCGCAGGGCAGAGGGGTTTAAAATAAGTGAATAGTGTCTGCACACCCGCAGGGTGTCTGACACTGGAGCGAAAAGTGGTATCAGGGTTCTCCCCTCCGGGGAGATGCCCGAAGGGCAGAGGGGTTTAAAATAAGTGAATAGTGTCTGCACACCCGCAGGGTGTCTGACACTGGAAAGTTGAATAGTGAATAGTGAATAGTGAATAGTGTCTGCACACCCGCAGGGTGTCTGACACTGGAGCGAAAAGTGGTATCAGGGTTCTCCCCTCCGGGGAGATGCCCGCAGGGCAGAGGGGTACTTAAATAGTGAATGGTGAATAGTGGGAATCGTGTAATTAACAAATCTTCATCCATCATATTATTGTATCTGATTAAACAGCAATTGATTAAAATTTGCCATCTAAATTTATTAAAGTTATGAGTAAAGAAATATTTGTCGGCAACGCTAAAATAAACACCGGTGATACCTCAGTAGGCGGCGAATTTGTTAAAATAGCCGGAGAAATGTTTTATAAAATTGCCAATAGCGATAAGATGGAACCCTTTTTCATTTCTATTGCAAGCAACAGCGACCATTGGATGTTTATTTCAAGCAACGGGGCTTTAACGGCTGGCAGAAAAAATCCGGACAACGCTTTGTTTCCGTATTATACGGTTGATAAAATTCAGGATTCATCTGAAATTTCCGGAAGTAAAACCTTATTTCTTGTGCAGAGAGGAGACCGCTCTTTCTTATGGGAACCCTTCTCCGACCGTTACAAAGGCGTTTATGCCCTGCAACGTAATATCTATAAAAGTATTTACGGTAACAAAATCATTTTTGAGGAAATCAATGAGGACCTGGGCACTACTTTCTTATACCAGTGGATGAACAGCGAAAAATATGGTTTTGTCAAGCAGTCAGTGTTAACCAATAATTTCGAAACCTCCTGCTCTTTTTCTGTTTTGGATGGTATACAGAATATTTTACCGGCAGATATTAACCGGAACCTGCAACTGGGTTTCAGCAACCTGGTGGATGCATATAAGAAAAGTGAATTGCTGAGCGATTATAAGATCGGGCTGTTTATGCTGAGTTCGGTTATTGTAGATAAAGCAGAGCCAAGTGAAGCTTTAAATACAACGGTTGTATGGAGCCAGGGATTGGAAAACACTAAAATCCTTTTATCATCCCTGCAGCTTAATAAATTCAGAAAGGGCGAGCCGGTCGGGGAGGAAACAGATGTGAGGGCTACAAGAGGAGCCTATTTTATAAATGCAGAACTTATTCTTTCAGGTAAAGAGCAAAAAGAATGGTTTACTATTGCTGAGATAAACAAAAATGCCGGTTATATTGCTTCATTGCAGCATTTTATCAGGGATACCCCGGATGTGAGGAAACAAATACAGGAAGATGTAAGCAGTTGTACTAACGAGCTGGTTAAAATTCTGGCTTCTGCTGATGGTCTTCAGCTTACTAAAGATAAATTGGGCATAAACAGGCATCTGTCAAATGTCATGTTCAATGTAATGAGGGGAGGGATTTTTGATGATAATTATACTATTTCAAAACAAGATCTCTTACAGTTTATCAGTGGGGCTAATCATAAAGTTTATTCAGATAACAGCCGGTTTTTACAGGGCATGGATGAAAATATTCTTTATCCGGAATTGCTTCAAAAAGTGGCAGCCCATGGCGATGATCAGTTGGTACGCCTTGTTTACGAGTATTTACCCTTGTCATTCAGCAGAAGGCATGGAGATCCTTCGCGGCCATGGAATCTTTTCTCCATCGATTTAAAGAAAAAGGACGGTTCAAAGAATTTATTTTACCAGGGAAACTGGAGAGATATCTTTCAAAATTGGGAAGCCCTGAGTTTATCATACCCCACTTTCGTGGAGGGCATAATTTGCAAGTTCATGAATGCCTCTACAGCAGATGGATATAACCCATACCGCATTACACGTGATGGAATCGACTGGGAATCACCCGATCCCCATGACCCCTGGGCCAATATTGGCTATTGGGGCGATCACCAGGTGATTTACCTGCAAAAATTCCTCGAAATATCAAAAAAGTACCACCCCGGAACCTTAAACAATCTGCTGACAAAGGATATTTTTGCTTATGCCAATGTGCCCTACAGGATCAAGCCTTATGCTGAGATTGTGAAGAATCCTTTTGATACCATAGTGTTTGACTTTGAAGAAGAGAAAAATGCCCTGGAAAGAGTTAAAAAATATGGCAGCGACGGGAAACTGGTATGGAATCATTCAGGAAAAGTTATGCAGGTGAATTTTACTGAAAAGATCCTTGCACTGGTTCTTTCAAAACTCTCAAATTTTATACCCGAGGCAGGAATATGGTTAAATACACAGCGTCCGGAATGGAACGATGCCAACAATGCACTTGTCGGAAACGGCGTTTCCATGGTAACAGTTTATTACCTGCGGAGGCTTCAGACCTTTTGCCTCGAATTATTTAAGGAAACAACAGCTACAAAAATTGAAGTATCAGAAGAAATCGCGGAGTTCTTTCATGCAGTAAGTAAAACCATGCACGAAATGCAATATTTACTTGAAGGTGATATTGCAGATAAAGACCGGAAGCAGATTACTGATTCGTTTGGAATGGCAGGCAGCCATTACAGGGAAACTATATACAGCAAAGGTTTTTCCGGCAATAAACGCGCCGTTACCCTACTGGATCTTTCCGGATTTTTTACACTTTCATTAAAGTATATTGATCACAGTATACGTAAAAATAAGCGCCCCGATAATTTATATCATGCTTACAACCTGATAACATATACTGAAAAAGGCATATCAATCCGGCATTTGTACGAAATGCTCGAAGGACAGGTGTCTGTTTTAAGTTCCGGTATTTTAAATGCCGCAGAAGTGAACCAGGTGCTGGATGCTCTAAAATGGAGCTCAATGTTCCGAAGGGATCAGTATAGTTATATGCTCTATCCCGACAGGCAGCTTCCATTATTTACCGAAAAAAACAAAATACCTGCCACACTGGTTAACAGCAGTAAATTACTTGCCCGGCTGGTAGAAGAAAATAATACGGATATCATTTATAAAGATGTGGATGGTGTATTTCATTTCAATAGTCATTTCAGGAACGCTGCGGGCCTGAAACAGGCTCTGGATGAGCTGCCAACTGATTACAACCTGGTGGATGCAGAAAAAGAACTTGTGTCGGGCATTTATGAAAAGGTTTTCGACCATCAGTCCTTCACAGGCCGTTCGGGAACTTTTTATGGTTTCGAGGGATTAGGCTGCATATACTGGCATATGGTATCCAAGCTGTTGCTTGCTATTAATGAGAATTATTTTTCAGCAATTCATAGCAATGCCAATGAAGAAGATCTTGGCAAAATGGTTAAGCATTATTATGACGTCAGAGCGGGTATAGGTCTTAATAAATCGCCCGAGCTGTTCGGCGCATTTCCAACAGATGCGTATTCGCATACTCCCGGCAATGAAGGAGCAAAACAACCTGGCATGACGGGCCAGGTGAAAGAAGATATTATTTCCCGCTTTGGAGAATTAGGCGTGTCAGTTCAGGATGGAAAAATCACCTTCAACCCCGGGTTGCTGCGTAAATCCGAATTTCTTGAAACTGCTGAAATGTTTAATTATTTTTCGGTACAAAATCAAAATTGTGCTATTGCATTAGAAGCGGGTAGCCTTGCATATACATTTTGCCAGGTACCGGTTGTATATCATAACTCGCCCGAAAACAGAATTATACTTACAAACCGGGATGGAGAACCTTTGCAGTTTGATGGATTGACCATCGATAACAAAAACAGCCGTGAAATTTTTAATCGTACAGGATTGGTTATGCAAATTGATGTTTTCCTGTCCTTGCGTCTGGATTAAAGGGGTATGTTTTTTAGCTTATTTGTAAAAATAAGGTCAGGCTGTAATTAATGTGAAGTAATCCTGTTTTTATAGCTTTTCCGCTGGAAAACCTTCATCATCCTGAAGTTTAAACGACAAAAGTTTTGCTAAAGAACTACGAAAATTAAAGAATGCACTTGCCTGGATTTTGTGTACTTTTAAGTAACAATAAAAGCAATGTATTTCTTTATTATCCTTCCTCCAATGAAGGTTTCACGTGTTGATCACCTGGGTGTGCTTCAATACCAATCTGTAAATGTATGACCATAAATCCATAAAATGAAAATACTATTATTTATGTTTTTAGCCCCCTTGCTGGCCTTTTCGCAGCCTATGCTCATTAATACTGCCAATCGCGAAATCACTACCCTGGATGGAGAATGGAATTATATCGTTGATCCTTATGAAAATGGTTATTATAGCTTTCATAAAGAAGTTTACGATAAGACAGATCCAAAATCTCATTCAGCGTATTATAATAATTATCATACAGATGATAAATCAGAACTGGTTGAATACGACTTTGATAAGTCACCCTCAATGATTGTACCCGGCGATTGGAATACACAGAAAGAAAACCTTTACTATTACGAAGGAACGGTTTGGTATAAAAAATCGTTTGATTATAATTTAAAGGATAATAAACGGCTTTTCGTCTATTTTGGAGCTGTTAACTATAAAGCCGATGTGTATCTTAACGGTGTAAAACTGGGCATACACGAGGGTGGATTTACACCCTTTGATTTTGAAATTACTTCAATCGTTAAACCTCATGATAATTACCTTGTTGTGAAGGTTGACAACAAGCGGCTATTGGATGCCTTACCGGCTTTAAATACCGATTGGTGGAATTACGG
>JBBSBT010000299.1:0-4837 GCA_038250985.1 Bacteroidales bacterium | reverse complement strand
TATGTGATGCATGAAATGCACTGTCGATAGCAATGCTAAGAGTAACTAATACTGCCATTGCCAGAAATACCTTTTTCGGTAATTTCGATAGCAGAACATCAATTTGAGTTTTCATAATTTCCTCCGGTTTTTTTTTATGAATGCATCGTAAAGTTACAAAATAAGCAGCGGGGAAGCAAGCAAATATATTAATGCCGCTTTGTGTTTTGCGTAGGAAGTGACAAATCAAATGAACAACAAAACAGTATGATATTTAATGATTTACGCCCTTTGTGTTTTGCTTGGAGGTTCGGGGCGGGTAATTCAACAAACAGTCTTTTCCTTTTTCTTTCCGGATACTCTTATATTATTTCTCATTGGAACGACTCAGGAGAATTGAATTGTGTAAAATATTTTGTAACTTTACTTTTAACTTTAAATCCGGCTGTACACAACAAGTAATCATATCTATATAAGTAATTGTTCTTCTAAATGAAACTGCCATTATTATTCAAGCCACATAAATTCGCCAGTTTTCTAACAGGGTGCCTTTTTATATTGCTTCAGACTGGATGTGTTGTGTATGTCCCAAATGTCATTAATACACCACTGCTGAGTGAAAAAGGAGAAATCCAGGCCAATTTAAACTTTGGGTCGTCCGGTTTCGATCCGCAAATATCCGGAGCCGTTTCCGATCATGTCGGGTTGATGCTGAACGGGAGTTTCAAAAACTCAAGCTGGAATAATTCAATTTATTTTAACAAGCACAACTTTGTGGAAGCCGGTGCAGGGTATTTTAAAAAATTTGAAAAATATGGCGTGATGGAAGTGTATGGAGGCGCCGGGATAGGAAATATTAAATCTTATTACCAGGATATCTGGTCCGACTCAGCCGTGAGTGTAAAGTCACGGAGGTTTTTTATTCAGCCTGCCATGGGTGTAAAAACCGATTATTTTGAAGGAAGTTTTGCAAGTCGTTTTGTACTTCTCAACCTGGATATTGACTCAGAAACCAGGACTAATTTTTTCATTGAACCTGCCGTTACCTTAAAGGGTGGATCGAAAAATATAAAAGCTGTTTTTCAACTTGGGTATTCATTTCCTCTGGGTGCAGTAACCGATAAATTGTATGATCCTTTTCTTCTTTCATTTGGGATACAGGGATCTTTCGGCACGAAAAATCTACATGCAAAAAAGCCAACTTCCTTCTGATCCCTGGTATTGACTTGATTAATGGATTGGTTTATTATTCCCGGTATTTTATTGGTAGTGAAGCTCAAATTATCAGAACTATAGTATTATTGTATCAGGCAGTGAAGGCTGTCAATTATTTATTACTCATAGATTTTTAAAGAAATTTTTCCTGTTTTATTGATAAAAATGAAAATACAAATAACAAAATAGTCTTAAAGATAACTATGTATTTTCGCTTTGAAACGAATACACACACTCAACTTTCCTTTTCCTTATACACATAATTAATGTTATATTTTCTGTCCGGGATTTCCTCATTTTCAGGATTAGTAATCATTTCCTCTTCTGTTGTTTCAACCGGAGTATCTTTCTGCCCGGCATATTCCGCATACTCTTCATCGGAATCTTCATCTTCCTCCCAGTGGTAAACGTTACGCTGTGGTCCTTCACTGCGGTATGCAAAAGCAATAAGTATTCCTGCCAGCCCGCCTAAAAGGTGCGACTGCCACGAAATGTTTTTACCCGGGAAGAATTCGGGCGAAATACCCCATACCAATCCACCATATAAAAAAGCAACCAACAACGAAAATGCCATCATCCGTGGTTCCCGTCGCAGCAATCCACTGGTAAAATGAAATGTTGCCAGCGCATACACCACTCCCGAGGCTCCGATATGTATCCCTGTATCTGCTGCAAAAATCCACACCCATATACCCGTGACAAGCCAGCACAGTATGAAAATTGTGCTTGCTTTTTTGCCGTAATAATAAAACAGGGCTGCAGATAACATGAACAGCGGAACCGTGTTTGAAGAGAGATGAGCCCAATCGGCATGTAACATGGGCGAAAACAAAATGCCGCGCAATCCTTCGAACGTTTGAGGTACCAGCCCGTATCCGGCAAACGAAATCTGAAAACTGACTTCAATAAGTTTGATGATCCAAAGTAATAAAACCAGGATGCCAGGGAATACCATGCTTCCGTAAAATCGCCGTTTTTCTTCCTCCTCCATAAAATAAAAATTGCCTCACTAAAGTACTGCTTTTTGTGAGGCAATTACACTCAAAGGTTGATGTAATATCTTTTTGGATTCCGGGATTGGTGATCAGGCTTGCAATTACCAAGTTCGTTTCCCTGACTATTAACTTTTTCCCATTAACTTTTAACTACTCCTTGGGCAACTTTGGCTTTACAATGGTAAATACCCGGTTTATCGTAAAACCCAGAAATATTCCGCCATCAGTCCATTTGTTTGTGTTTTCAGTAATAAAAGCCCTTTCGAACATAGGCTGTGCATTGGTAAGCCTGAACTGGAACACATGGCCGCCTGTTTCTAAATCCACTCCAACTGAAAGGCAATTTACATATTTGTCGGCGGTAGCACCAGGAAGCAGGTAAAAATATTCAGCATTTAAAGAGGTGCGCTGCGCCACTTTATAACGTCCTCCAATTCCTACCGAGAAAATATCATTCTGATCGCTCCTAAGGGGAACCATATTTTTATGGATATATGTCGGGGTGATCTGAAGCGAAAAAGCATTTGAGAATTTCCGCGCTATCAGTAACTGGGCAACATACGACAAACGTGAGGAGAAATAGTTCGTACGCGAAGTATCGGCCCAATGCAACGAATTAAGCATGGTGCCGCCATAAAACGACATGGATATCGGCATATTCCTTTCTCCTGTGCTTTGCCTCAATATCTTGGCTTTTACAGAGCCATCAAAGGTTTTTTCATAAGAACTCCGGCCCACACCCACGCTCAGCCAGTTATTAATGCCATATTCGAGCCCGAGCCTGATCGTTGATTGATCCATTCCCCACATATTGTAGGCTCCCTGGTTTACACTGCCGAAATCGTGCTCGATCAGGAACTGCAGCGTTCCGCTCGCAGGGCTTTCGATTGATTGCCCCAGCACGATACGCGTAGTTTTGAATGTGGCATATGTATAATTCGTCGCCGGGGTTTCATCTTTTAACATATCCATCAGATCCTGCGCAAACATAGGACCGGTAATGAGGGTGAATATGAAAAGAAGCAGGAATATCTTGGTTCGTATCATGGAAATTGATTTACTGGTAAATGTATTTAATATTACAATTATTTGATGATGGAGCATTTGTTAAACTTGATATCCCCGATAAACCCGGCGCAATAGCCTTTTATTTTCACATTTGTGCCTTTAGCCAGGGCTTTTGCCTCATCATTGTATTTCTTCAGCATTTCGCAGCTTATTGATTTATCACCGAACATCGAGTCCGCTTCCATCACAAAAGCCACCGTTACCAGCGTATCATTATTTACCACCCGGCCTACTGTTCCTGAGAGTTCAATAACCTGGTCGTTGTAAAGCAAGCCGGCTTTTTTCTCATCCGTATTAAACTGCTTCCATATTTCATCAGTTGTCAGGGTGTATGCAGGCGTTTGATTTTCGATATCTGCATGCGGCTTGTTAATATAAAATTTCCATACCAGTGCCGCAGCAACGACTCCTATTACTGCAAGTATGACTACTATTCTGAGTGGTTTTTTCATGACTTTATAAATTTGGTTCGATCGTTAATTATTAGGCATCCCCTGGTTGATCCATATATCAATTTTGGTGAGATCGCATGTTGAAAGCTGGCTGCCATTTTTAGGCATAGGCGAATAGCCTGATGAGTGATTAACAGCGCCCTTGATACGTGACATATTTGCCTTTGCACTGGCATAATTGTCAGTAACTATATTCCCTGAAGGATTTGAACTGCTGTGACATGAATTGCAGTATGTGGCAAATACCGGCGCGATTGAATTTGAATAAGTTACATTGGAAACATCGCAGGTATTGCTTCCGGGATAAAGTTCTTCTTCGCTGTCGTTATAGCATCCGTTTAATGAAAAAGTGATTATTAGGGAAACGGCAAGCAGAAGTAATGCGGTTTTTTTCATGTGTTTATATTTTTTGCTGATCTGATGTCTTCCTCGTCAGTCAACAGGGAATACACCGGTTTTAGTCAATATTTTCTTCAGGATTTAATTTACAAAGTAACGTCTGTTTTATTTTAATTGTTGGGCATTCCCTGTTTAATCCATTTATTGATTTGATAGATATTGCATTCAGGAAGTTTTGACCCGCCCTTGGGCATGGCTTTATAGCCGGCTAACTGTTCAATGGCTCCCACATATCTTCCGCCTTCAACGGCTGCTTTTATACTTGTATAATCAGTCAAAGCTATCCCTCCCGAAGGACTGGAACCGCTATGGCATCCTTTACAATACGTATCATTGATTGGCTGAATACTTCCTGAAAAAGTTACATTCACAGTATCACATTCAACCGTGCAACTTGTGTGCCCGGCGCCTTGCAATATCCATATCTCGATATTATCAATCTGTGCGCTGTTTAATGGCTGATTGGGCTTAGGGGGCATAATGCTTCCGAGGTGAGGATTTGCCGTTATTACTTTATAAAGTTTACTTTGAATCGGTTTCCCTGCTGTTATCATTCTCATAATGTCATCATAGGTATTCAGTGCTTGTTGTTCACCATTACCATCGTGGCAGCCCGATTTGGCACAGCCCGATTGTATAACTGGCAATACCTGGTTGTCGAAACACACTTCAGGAGTGGCAGGTGCAAGCTGTGGTTCGTGTTTGCAGGAGAATAACAAAACACTAAAT
>JBBSBT010000298.1:0-4856 GCA_038250985.1 Bacteroidales bacterium | reverse complement strand
CATGACTGGCTTACCCTCGGATTGGCATGGTGTAATCCAGGATACGGCATCTACCTCCACCCTGGCAGCCATATTGAGTGCCCGCGAAAAAATTACAGCCTGGGGAATTAACGAAAGCGGATTCCAGGGATCTGAAAAATTACGTGTTTATTGCTCAACCGAAACCCATTCGTCAGTCGAAAAAGCAGTAAAAATAGCAGGAATCGGGCGTAAAAACCTGGTAAAAATTGCGACTGACGATCAATTTCGGATGAATGTGGACCTGCTGCGCCAGGCTATTGCTGACGATATAGCGGCGGGTTTTATTCCCCTGTGCGTGGTGGCAGCCCTTGGAACCACGGGCTGTACCTCGGTTGACCCACTTAAAGGGATAGCCTCTGTTTGTGAAGAATTTCATACCTGGCTGCATGTGGATGCTGCTTATGCAGGCACGGCATTGCTGTTGCCTGAATACCGATGGATGATTGAAGGAATTGAAAAAGCCGACAGCTTTGTATTTAATCCTCACAAATGGATGTTTACCAATTTCGACTGTTCAGCCTATTTTGTAAAAGATAAGGAAGCCCTGATCCGTACTTTTGAGATATTACCCGAGTACCTGAAAACAAGCAGCCGGGGCCTGGTTAACGACTACCGCGACTGGGGAATCCCGCTTGGACGAAGGTTCAGGGCGCTGAAACTCTGGTTTGTAATACGCTCTTTCGGCTTAACGCAGCTCCAGGCAAAAATACGGGAACACATCCAAATGGCACGCTGGCTGGAGGAAAAGGTAAATTCACACCCGGATTTCGAGGTTTTGGCCCCGGTTCCACTGAGCCTGGTATGCTTCCGCTACAATCCTGCCGATCGGATAGGCTCTGAGAACCTGAATCTTTTAAATGAACAGTTGCTGTCGAAACTTAATGCCACCGGCCGTATTTTCCTTACACATACCAAACTCAACGGGCAATATACCCTACGGATGTCGATTGCAGGCACTCATACTACCCGTCAGCATGTGGAACAGGCATGGGAATTAATTAAGATTACAGCATCAACCTGATGTGGTTTGCACCCGGAAGCTGAAAATTTTTTAACACAATCAGGAGTATCAGAATATTATTGATATGTAATTTATTAATTTACAGCATCTTAAATAATAAACAGAAGAAATCATATTATTAAGTAATCGTTAACAATGTATTTGTGTATATAAAATGTTTACTTTTGCAATTGAGTAAGGACTTACCGCAATGAGAGATCTTGGTTGTGGTTTTTACCCTTAACAAAAACGATATGAAAATCAACAACGCACATTCTTATTTCTTCTTTTTTTATTTTACGGAGAAGCCGGACTGATGCGTTATTGCTAAATAATAATAATGTTCAAGTCCCGCATGATTCGGGGCTTTTTTTTTGCACCTACTATGACACCAATTAAAGAAAATATCATCAGCGTTGCCATTCAGGGTGGATTCGGCGCTTTTCATGAAATTGCTGCGAATGAATTTTTCAATGGGATAAATATTGAAATAGTTCCCTGTGAAACATTTTCCGATCTTTTTAATGAACTTCAGGATAAAAAAGTGGATTGTGGGATTGTGGCCATGGAGAATTCTGTTGCCGGGAGTTTGCTTCAAAACCTCACATTGCTGCGCGAAAGCGGCTTATCTATCATGGGTGAACAATACCTGAGGGTAGTACAGAACCTGATCGCGCTTCCGGGCCAGACACTGGAAGACATCAGGGAAATACACTCACATCCTATTGCCATTCAACAGTCCAATGTTTTCCTGAATGAACTCCGGCGGAAAGGAGTGAAAATTATCGACTCCGCGGATACCGCGCTCAGCGTAAAATGGATAAGAGACGAAAACCTGGTGGGAGTAGGCGCACTTGGAAGCGAGTTGGCAGCGCAAATGTATGATATGGAAATCCTGAGACGGGAAGTTGAAACCAATAAACGCAATTTCACCCGCTTCCAGATTATTACCGAAAGCGATAAAGTGAAAGAACTGGAGCAAATCGCCAACCAGACCATAAACAAATCAACCTTGTGTTTTTCGCTTCATCACGAAGAAGGCCGGTTGTCGCAGGTACTGTCGGTATTGTCATTTTATAAAATGAACCTCACAAAAATCCAGTCTTTGCCAATTATTGGCATTGAATGGGAATATTTTTTCTATATCGACCTTGTTTTTACCGATTATACACGATATATGCAGGCATTGGAAGCAGTAAAACCCTTAACCGAACAATTACAAATACTGGGAGAATATCAAAATGGACAAAGACCAAGCGAAAATACAGCCATCCTCGAGGACTGAACTGATACAGGAATATTATTTTTCGCACAAACTCAGGCAAATTGATGAGATGCGAAAAGCCGGCGCTGATATTATCAACCTGGGTATTGGCAGTCCGGATTTGCCTCCAGCTCCTTCAGTTATTGAAAAACTGGGTGAAACGGCAAAGCTACCAAATGTACACGGTTACCAGAGCTACAATGGCATTCCTGCTTTGCGCAAAGCTTTTGCTGACTGGTACCTGAAATATTTCAAAGTGTCCCTGAATCCGGACAATGAAATACTGCCGCTAATCGGTTCAAAAGAAGGCATTATGCATATCAGCATGGCCTTTGTGAATGAAGGCGATGAAGTATTGGTGCCTGATCCGGGGTATCCCACCTACACATCAGTAACAAAATTAGCCGGAGGGAAAGTTCGTTTCTACAAACTTGATGAACAGCACAACTGGCATCCGGATCTCCGTGAACTGGAGAACACTGATTTAAGTAAAGTTAAAATAATGTGGGTGAACTATCCGCATATGCCAACCGGTGCCCGTGGCAATAAACAACTTTTCGAAAACCTGGTTGCATTTGCACATAAGCACAATATTTTATTATGCAACGACAATCCATACAGTTTTATCCTGAATACTTATCATTTGAGTTTATTGTCAATAGACGGGGCAAAGGAAGTTGCCCTCGAACTAAACTCCATGAGTAAATCGCACAATATGGCCGGATGGCGCATCGGAATGGTGGCCGGCCACGCCGAATATATAAAGAGCATTGTGAAGGTGAAAAGCAATATGGATTCAGGTATGTTTCAGCCCATGCAACTGGCGGCAGTGGAAGCGCTTAACAGCCCTGAACAGTGGTATGCATCGGTGAATGAAATTTACTCCAAGCGCCGTAAACTGGTAGAACAAATTATGCAAAAACTCAATTGCACTTTCGATGCAAACCAGACCGGGTTATTTGTTTGGGGTAAAATTCCGGGAAATTATAACAATGGGGAACAACTTACCGAAGAGCTGCTTCATAAAGCCCATGTTTTTATTACGCCGGGAATGGTTTTCGGGGAACAAGGAAACGGCTATGTGCGCATTTCGCTTTGCGCAAACGAACAAATGCTGGCTAAAACAATTGAACGATTGACGGAAATGAAAGATATATAATTTACGAATGAAAATTGAAACACTGGAACTCTGTAACACTGTAACCGTGAAACAATTGAATGATTATTGAATGGCAATCAAATGAAAATCGAACAATCAAAGCAAAAAACAGTATGAAAGTCTGTATCATCGGAATAGGATTAATAGGCGGCTCGCTCGCCATCGACCTGAAACGACGTGGGTTTGCAAGCACTATTATTGGTGTTGACAACAACAAGCATCACCAGAATATTGCCTTGCACAGCGGGCTGGTGGATAAAATTGATACCCTTGAAAATGCAGTAAAAAAATCGGATCTGATTATTTTGAGCACTCCCGTTGATGCCAACAGGATTATGCTGCCCGAAATACTGACGATGATTGAAGGAACAGGCAAGGTTGTCACAGATATGGGATCAACCAAAGCGGGAACAGCTGAAGCGGTAATCAACCATCCAAACCGTGGCCGCTACGTGGCATCACATCCCATGGCCGGAACTGAATTTTCGGGTCCGATGGCTGCCATCGGAAAACTGTTCGACTATAAGCATGTTATCATCTGCGACAAAGAACTTTCGGATGAGGATGCTTTAAGAACGGTAGTCGGAATGTACAACATACTGAATATGCGTATATCGTACATGAAAGCTGTGGATCATGATGTCCATGTGGCCTACGTTTCACATATATCGCACATCACTTCATTTTCACTGGCATTAAGCGTTCTGGACAAAGAAAAAGACGAAGAAAATATTCTCAAACTGGCCGGCGGGGGTTTTGAATCTACCGTCCGTCTTGCTAAAAGTAATGCCGAAACCTGGGCACCCATTTTTCTGCAGAATTCCGAATATATCATCGAAGTTATTGACAATTACCTCGAGAAAATGAATCTTTTCAGGAAATATATAGTCGATAAAAACCACGATGGTCTAATAGAACTGATGAATGAAGCAAATAAAATAAGGAAAATCCTGAACTGATAGTTACATGCATAAAATGCACTATAAATAAAATAAATCAGCATTATGGAATCTAAACTACATATCGAGCCCCTCCAAAACTGGAGTATTTACAAGGGACGCCCATTACTGATTTCGGGGCCATGCAGTGCCGAAACAGAAGAACAGACGATGGAAACCGCCCGTCAACTTGCAGCTTTAAATAAGGTAGATGTTTTCAGGGCAGGGATCTGGAAACCGCGCACACGTCCCAATGCCTTCGAAGGAGTGGGTCACGACGGATTGAAATGGCTGAAACGCGTAAAAGAGGAAACAGGATTACCAACTGGAACCGAAGTAGCCACTCAAAAACACGTTTACGAAGCTCTGAAATTCGGTGTTGATGTTCTTTGGATCGGCGCCCGTACTTCCGCAAACCCATTTGCCATGCAGGAAGTGGCCGATGCGCTGAAAGGGGTTGATGTAATGGTGTTT
>JBBSBT010000297.1:0-4863 GCA_038250985.1 Bacteroidales bacterium | reverse complement strand
GTGTAAAATCAGTAAAGGATTATGTAGATGCTGCTTCATCAGGAAGTTCAACTGCATTGATTGCTGAGGTTACCAGGGCAACAACTGCAGAAAATGTTCTTACCAATAATTTGTCTACAGAGGTTGCCGATCGTACTGCAGGTGATGCAACAATCACTACCAATTTAAACAATGAAGTAACAAGAGCAACAAGTGCTGAAAGTGTTTTGACTACTGATCTTTCAACAGAAGTAACGAGGGCAACATCAGCCGAAGCAACCAAAGAAGATGTTGCCAACAAAAGCACCGACGTTCCTACAGATGCTGCATCTGATACCAAATACCCAAGTGTAAAATCAGTAAAGGATTATGTAGATGCTGCTTCATCAGGAAGTTCAACTGCATTGATTGCTGAGGTTACCAGGGCAACAACTGCAGAAAACACAATAGCAACTAATCTTTCAATTGAAACAACAGACCGTACTAATGCAGATAATACTATAGCTGTTAATTTAGATAATGAAGTAACCAGGGCTAATGGGGCTGAAGCGACCAAACTAAATATATCAGATACCGCCACGATGTTGGCTCCTTATGCTAATAGCGGCATTACACTGGCAGCATTAGCCGCCAAAGTAAATATTGCTGACACAGCTTCGATGTTGACCCCTTATGCAAAACAGATAACACTTGACAACTATGTGGATTTAACCAGCACACAAACTATTAATGGTAGTAAAAGTTTTTCGTCCAGCATCTTTGTAGATGGTATGACTATATCAAAAAGCGGAAGCCAAAGTTTGGCAATTGGAGAGTCAGTTTATAGCGGTACTGCCGATAATGTTTCTGCCATTGGATTTATGGCATTAGATGGTAATGATGGATCTGACAATACAGCCGTGGGTACAAATGCAATGAGAAACTCCGGCACAACGTCTAATAATACTGCGATTGGCCAAAATGCAGGAGTTGCAAATAATACCGGTGGTTATAATACATTTCTTGGTCAAGGCGCAAACTTAAATAGTACCAATACGCCTATATCAAATTCTGCTGCAATTGGTTATGGCGCTATCGTTGATACCAGCAATCAAATTCAATTGGGGAATACAAGTATAACAGAAGTAAATACAAGTGGTACTATTACCGCTGCTGGATATAAAACGCCAACTGGTACGTCTTCTGAAATATTAGTAGCAGATGGAACAGTTCTTACAGCGGGCACAAACATTACAATATCAGGAGGAACCATTTCAACAACAGGAGGGGGTGCTTCAATTATGGAGATCGCTGACGAGTTTTCAGCCACTGCTTCTCAAACAAGCTTTACTTTAACACAGGCTCCATCAGTAAACAGCAAAGTAAAAATGTATATCAATGGAATAAGGATAAGTAACGCGGCCTATTCTGTAAGTGTAAGTACATTAACCTATGATCCTGCAAATAATGGCGCTTATGCATTAAGCGCGGGCGACAGAATTCAATTTGATTATTATTATTAAAAGAAAAACCAAATGAATATAAGATGCTTATCATTTGGGAAATAAAATATTTTTTTTCTGAAAGCCATGAGATAAAGAATGTACATCAATCTTACCGCACGAAGACCAAAATTACTTACACCTTACAAAAGATTTTATGAAGAATAAACAAAAAAAAATTAAAATATTTTTCCTGCTTTTTGTCTTTTTTATCTCTTCATTCCACAATGATCTTAAGGCACAAAGCATCACCACCTACTACGGCTTCAGTTCAGATGTACAGTATCCATACGGTTTAAAAACCGATACGTCCGGTAACTTTTATTTTATTAATTATGACATAAACTGGAATCCAAAAATTAGCAAATTATCTCCCGATGGCACCATTTCTACTTTTGTGTCCGGCAGTTATTATCCTCAAAGTTTAGGCTTAGATGGCTTTGGCAATTTATTTTTTAGTGATGGCAATACCTGGCCACCTGATATTAAAAAAGTTACCCCTGATGGAACTGTTTCCAGCTTTGTTTCTGGCAATTTTTACGCCCAGGACATCACCTTTAATACCCAGGGCGATATGTATTTTAGCGATGGCTATAATTGGCCAGGATCAATTAAAAAGGTTACTGCTGATGGAACAGTTTCTTCTTTTCTTGCTGATCCAAACTCCTATCCGCAATATCTTGCCTTTGATAAATCAGATACTTTATATTTCACCGATAATTATAACTGGCCACCTGAAATTAAAAAAATTACTCCAGATGGAACCGTTTCCAATTTTGTTCCCAATAATTATTCTCCACAAAATCTCACTTTTGACACTTCTGGTAACATGTATTTTATTGACACCTATAATTGGCCATATAATATAAAACAAGTAACTCCTGATGGAACCGTTTCTACTTTTGTGAGCTCGGGGTTAAATAATCCAAGTAGTCTTACAATTGATAAATCAGGTAACCTTTATTTTCTTGATCAAACAAATGGACAATTTTTTATAAAGACTATAAGGAACCCGGCATCAGTATGTACTTTACCTCCACCACCTACCGTAAATGATACGGCAGTTTGCTATGGCAGCGCGATAACACTGTTTGCCAATGGAATTGGAGAACTTCAGTGGTATGATGCATCCACAGGAGGTTCGTTGTTAAGTATTGGGAGCAATTTCACAACGACTCCATTAACCGCTAACACGACCTTTTATGTTGAAGGATATTTCTGTAATTCCAGTACCACCAGGACAGCACTAAATGTCTCTATTAATCCGCCACCTGCTGCTATAATTTCAGGAAGCACTACCGGGAACGACTATGTTACTTTAACTGCATCAGGAGGTAGTTCGTATTTGTGGTCGGGAGGCTATTCACCTATTTCTGCTACTAATGTTTTTACTAAAAGTGGTACTTACTCTGTTACTGTTACAAGTAGTGGTGGTTGCTCTGATGTAGCCTCAGTGGCAGTAACAGTGAACAAATTTGGGTTGAATAAAAATGGCCAGCTAATTAATGATACTTTAACGCGATTAAGTAAGAATGGAGCTTTTGGCACTACTACATTTGTAAATAAACATGGGCAAAGTAATTTATCTAAAATTGGTGATGGCATCTTAAACTATACTGTTTTTACAGCAGCGGGCACTTGCGCTGTGGATGAAATCGATTTTATTGGTCTTACAAATCCAGCGAATCAAACAAGTTCGGGAACCTATTCCTCCGCCACGCTTTTAGATTGGTCTTCGTGGAGTGTATTAAATAGCGTTGGCATTTCGATTCCAAATGGCGGAGACAATTTTGCTCTTGCAACCACCGGGTATTTCCTGCCGGAGGAAACAGGAACGTATACATTTACTTGCGAGGGAGATGATGCAGTTGACTTATTTATTAACGGCGTTAATGTGGCAAATAATTACAGTTGTCATGGTATCGCCGGACTTGGTTCACACACGGGAACTATTAATCTTGTAGCGGGAACACGTTACACTTTTAGAGCCAGGATGCAGGAAAATGGGGGTGGTGAAGGCCTTAGGGTATTTTGGCGCAGGCCTTCAGAAAGTTCAGGCTGGAATATTTATGATTCTGAAATATCATCACAATAAAAAAGCATAAATCTTTTGTATTTATGATACCTATACACATCGTAAGCCCTGGTGAATAAGTCGTGCCAAATAATTCAAGTAACAACCACAATGTTACCAGCCGGGGAATTGCTTTCCATATACCTGTGTGCTTCGGCTATTTCATCAAGAGTAAAGGTGCATCTGATATTTAATTTTATAATGCCTTCTTCTGTCGTTAATAGATAACTGGAAGTTTTTCTTATCCATTTTAACCTGTCCACTGTCATAAACAGTTTAGATTAACGGATGCAGGAATATAATCCATAGTATATTGAATATAAAAAGCAAACCAGGAGGTTAATTCTTTTTGTTTATTGAATTACTTTTAGAAGAAAATAATTATTGAAACAAATCTATTTTGTGTGAATTATTATTACATCCTGTCCTTTCAGTCGCTCACCTTTATTGTCTATTCCATGATCGGTATAGCTTGCTGTTAGTATGCAAGCGCCTCCCTGATAATTTTTTGATGAAGATTTCAAGCTAAAAGTACCTTGGGTTCCAATGTAGTAATGAACAGCATCACCGGATGCATTTTCCATAATCCATTTTACCATGTTTTGGATTTGAGCATTGGTTAATTCAGGATGCGTTGGCATTGGTACATTGCCCCACACATCGGTTGAGCCTTCACGAATTCTTTTTGCCAGTAAAGCCATATTCGATGCCGTGAGCTTATAGCGTTTATTGATGTCTGTGAATGTTGGGCCAATCACTTTGGTATCAAACCCATGACAATTAAAGCAGTTTGATGTTCTGATAGCGGCGAGCCCCGGTGCATCATTTTGAACAGTTTTATCGGGGCCTTCATTTGGCGTTGATGCATTATTGTTATATTTTACTTCAAGTAATACTTCCTTCGGATTTATCTCATCGTATTTCGACTCTCCATCTTCCTTGTCTGACACTGCAATTGAATAATGGATTGGTAAGCCAGGTAAAACACTACTGCCTTTTGCAGGAGAAATAATCCTAACAACAGGCGGATTGTTTTGCTGGCCTCTGGTTTTTTTATGGGGAGAAGCTATGGCATAAAAAACAAAAATGAATAGCAGATTGATAAAGATAAATACAAGTGCTTTTCCCATAGAATCAACGGTTGTACTTGGTTAAGCTTTGTTTATTTCCAGTGCCACACGCTGTGCCGAACGAATACAGGATTCCATTCCCCTGCTCATATTATCGGCGTAAGTTCCTGCAAAATATATTCTTCCCTCCGGCATCATAATCTGTGGCCAGAATTTATGCATTTCTCCAATGGGGAAAGGTTCCATTTCGCATACCGGG
>JBBSBT010000296.1:0-4875 GCA_038250985.1 Bacteroidales bacterium | reverse complement strand
GATATCCTTTCTTTCATTAAAGGGTTTTAATGTTATAGAGTTTCAATGCTACATGGTTGCATAATTTCAGGTTAACTTTAATTCTTTGCATTTTGACTTTTATCAATCTTCCGCCTTCTATTCTTCATTAATCCTGGCCCGTATCGCTTCCGTTTCATTTTCATACCCCGGTTTTCCCAGTAAGGCAAACATATTGTTTTTATAAGCTTCAACACCGGGCTGGTTAAATGGGTTTATTCCCGAAAGGTAGCCGCTGAGTCCGCATGCAAACTCAAAAAAATAGATCAGTTCTCCCAGAGAGCGCTCATCGATTGCCGGTAGTAAAATATCTGTATTTGGAACTTCCCCGTCGCTATGTGCCAGGGTTGTTGCCAGGGCAGCCATGTGGTTCACCTCGTGAAGAGTTTTTCCTGCCATATAATTTAATCCGTCGGGGTTCGCTTCATCAAAAGGAATTGAGAGCAGATGCTTAGGTTTCTGAATATGTAATACAGTTTCGAAAAGTATGCGCTGTCCTTCCTGGATATACTGTCCCATCGAATGTAAATCACCCGTAAAATCAGCACCGGCAGGAAATAATCCTTCGTTTTCCTTGCCATCGCTTTCTCCGAAGAGTTGTTTCCACCATTCGGTAAAGTAATGCAGTGAAGGTTCATAGTTAACCAGTATTTCCACCTGGCTTCCCAGCCGGTACAGCGAAGCCCGGATTGCCGCATAACAGGCTGCAGGGTTATCAAGCAGCGAAGAAGTTTCAATACATACTTTCCGCATCTCGGCGGCACCCTGTATCAGTTGCCGTATGTCGTACCCGGCAATGGCAACAGGCAACAGGCCTACCGGCGACAGCACGGAATACCTTCCTCCCACATCATCGGGGATAGCATAGGTTTTGTAACCCTGGTTTTCCGAAATGCTTTTTAAAGCACCTTTTGAACTGTCGGTAATGGTAATGATCCGGCTGGCAGCTTCTTCGGTACCGTATTTCTTTTCAATATGATTTTTTAAAAGCCTGAAGGCAATTGCCGGCTCTGTAGTTGTGCCGGATTTGGATATAACCACAAGGGCATATTCCTTTTTATCCAGCAGTTCCAGTAAATCAGCATGGTAATCCTGGCTGATGTGGTTGCCCGCATAAATAACAAGCGGGTTTTTATTGTCAGTGTTGAAAGCTGTAAAAGGAGATGACAATGCATCGATAATGGCCCGGGCACCAAGGTATGAACCACCAATACCTATCACGACCAGTATTTCAGCCTTTTCACGGATGGCTTTTGCATCGGTTTCAATGCTGCTTAATAATGCCTCATCTGTTTTTGCCGGTAAATCGATCCATCCAAGGAATTGGTTTCCTTTCCCTGCTTTTTCAACCAGCAGGCTGTGGCTGATATCGACCTCATCCTGCATTAAAAAAATCTCTTCTTCCGAAAGGAAACCCGCCAGGTGTTTATATTGGAATTGGAGATTGATCATAAGGGATATAAATTAAAAGCTTTTTGTTCATAAGCTATGAGAGTATAAAATTACGAAAAAAACAGAGCAGTTCATATGGTAACAGGTAATTTAACAGTTTCCTAACCATTACAAAACCTTATGCTTTTTATAACCTGCAAGGTCTCTGCCATAAATAAAAAATGCGGCCCTTATCAGAACCGCATTTTTTCCAAACAAACAACAAAACCAGTTAGGAAAATTCCCTGCAACCAACAGAGATTTAACATAATAACTTTTGTTCAATTAACCGATACAAAGATACTACCGGAATAGGAGTGTGATTGTTAACGAAATTTAAAGAACGTTAAAATATGTTAAGCAACTAAATAATTTCCATTTTAGCGAATTGCAAGTTACCTTTACCAAAAACCGATAGTTGTTTTTTCTATTTATGTGTTCGAAAGTTGGTAAATGAAAAATGCAGCCCGTAAGCTGCATTTTCCCAAACAAACAACAAAACCACTTATGAAAATATCTCTGTAACCAGCAGAGATTAAAGTATAACATTTTGTTTAACTAACCGATACAAAAGTAGACTAAGAAATACCGGCCATGTGTTAACGAAAGAAAAAGAACGTTAAATAATGTTAACCAATTAGGGTACTGAATGTAAGGCGCTATAAATTTGCACGTGTTGAGAAGCTGGATTGTAAAAATTACAGCGAAACAGTTACTACTTATATCAGGGGTTTTAAATGGAAGAGCTGTTATAATTGGTGGAATGTATATTTAAAAACACAATCTCCTGGTTACGGAGCCCAAACAGCATAAAAATATTAAATTAGTAAGGTGAAAAAACAATTACTGGGTTTATTAATCGTGATCATGACAGTTGCAATGGCTGTCTTTATCAGCATACAGGTTTATTGGATCCGGAATTCAATGCAACTGAGGGAAGCCAATTTTCGTCGCAGTATTGATGAGGCTGTGAACAGGGCCTTACTAAACCTGGAAACTATTGAATATGCGCGACGCACGACTTCTGCTTCATTACAAATTTTATCACAAGATACAAATTCCCTTTTATTACCCTCCCTGGGTATACAAAATATTTCAAATGCCGATTCACAAGGTTTAAATATTGTCAGGCAACCTGGATCGGAAAGCCGGATAACGCCATTACCAGGTAAAGCAGAAAAACAATTGAACGATTCGAACAAGACTATACCGGAAACTACACCAGCAGCCGCAGGCGAAAATTTTTCGGAAGAAGCGGCGGTTCGTAAACAATGGATGCTCAATTACCTGATGAACCAAACTATGAGCGAGCAGGGAGTTAAAGACATTGAAAAAAGAATTACTGTTGGCTTGATCGACACCTTGTTGAAGCTTGAATTTTCAAATAAGGGAATAAAAATTGATTATGAATTTGGTGTCTTCAGCCCCGACCGCAATAAAATAGTACTCGAAAAAACGGGTAAATACCACGACGAATTGCTATTCCAGGGTTTCCCGTATCCCTTGTTTTCGGGCGGCGCAATTGCCACACGCGATTTCCTGCTTATATATTTCCCTCAGCAATCAAAATATAACCTGCAGAGTCTGTGGATTATGATGATAGTGTCCATGTTGCTTGTATTTGTAATAATTGCGGCATTCAGTTATTCGGTTTTCACCATCATACGGCAGCGGAAGCTATCCGAGCTCAAGAACGATTTTATCAATAATATGACGCATGAATTCAAGACACCGATATCTACCATATCACTGGCTTGCCAGGCACTTTCGGATAAAGATATCCCGCGAAGCAACGAGATGTATGCCGACTATATCAATATTATAGGCGACGAAAATCACCGGCTTGGTGAGATGGCCGAAAAGATCCTTCAGACAGCTGTTCTCGAAAAGGGAAACCTTCACCTGCGACCCGAAACCATCGATATGCATATGCTTATCTCAGATGCTATTCATAAAATTGCCATTCAGATCGAGATTCGTGACGGTGTTATAACCCAATCGTTGAAAGCGGAACACCCGTTGATTAAAGCGGATAAGGTTCACCTGTCGAACGTTATTTTTAACCTGCTCGATAATGCCAATAAATATTCGCCTCGAAAGCCTCAGATCATGGTTTCGACCGCAGATGCTGAAAACGGGATGTTTATCCGTATTCACGACAAAGGCATGGGCATCAGCAAGGCCAACCTGAAAAGGATTTTTGAAAAACTATACCGTGTTCCTACAGGCGATGTACACAATGTTAAAGGATTTGGACTTGGGCTTAGTTATGTTAAATTTATTGTCGAAAAACATGGCGGTTCAATTACGGTTGAGAGTGAACCGGGAAAAGGTAGTACTTTTACCCTGTTTCTGCCATACCTGCTCCCGGAACCGAACAATCCCGAAAGGAAACTGAAAATATTTAATTTGAAATACTTAAACCAATTAATAAAAGGTAATTAATACGAAATACCCTAATTATGGAAAACGAAAAACTAAAGATACTGCTGGCCGAGGACGATCGTAATCTTGGCACTATTTTACGTACCTATCTGGAAGCAAAAGGATATGCGCCCAGGCTTTGTGTGAACGGACTTGAGGCACTGGAAGTTTTCAACAAGGAGCCATTTGATTTTTGCGTGGTGGATGTGATGATGCCTATCAAAGATGGATTCACACTTGCAAAAGATATACGTAAAGTCGATAACCAGATACCTATCCTGTTCCTTACCGCCAAATCGCTCGAAGAGGATAAACTAAAGGGTTTCCAGGCCGGCGGCGACGACTATCTTACCAAGCCCTTTAGCATGGATGAGCTGCTCGCCCGTATCGAAGCCATACTCCGCCGATCGTCAAAAACCATTGACGGGAAAACCGATAAAGGCATATTTACTCTGGGTAATTTCATATTTGACTATAATCACCAGAACCTTCACATTAACGATGAAGATCAGAAACTTACCAGCAAAGAGGCTGAGCTGCTTAAAATTCTGTGTGAACATGTAAACCAGGTTGTCGACCGGAGTTTCGCCCTGAACCGTATCTGGCAAAACGACAGTTATTTCAACGCAAGGAGCATGGATGTTTATATTGCCAAAATCCGCAAATATCTGAAAGAAGATCCTTCGGTGGAACTTATTAATGTCCATGGTATTGGATTTAAACTGGTGACGGAAGCGTCGGCATCATAAAAATATACCGTTGCCAACGGGTTGTTACTTCCTGTTGATCACTTTCAGGGCTTCCTTCCAGCTCAGGTTACTCATTTCATGGGTGTTCACAAAATCAAGAACAGCCTCCGGATAGGATTTTGAATATTGCCGTAACGCCCAGCCAATGGCTTTTCGGATAAAAAAGTCGGGATGTAACGAAAGTATTTCACACAGGTTGAAAAGTAATTCTTTGTCAGCAGTTTTAGTATAGCGCAACTGGTGCAGAAGGCAG
>JBBSBT010000295.1:0-4904 GCA_038250985.1 Bacteroidales bacterium | reverse complement strand
TGAATTCCCGTATGTTTTTATTGCCGGTCTTGAAGAAAACCTTTTCCCGTCGTTTATGTCGATCAACTCGCGTGCCGACCTGGAAGAGGAACGCCGCTTGTTTTATGTTGCCATTACCCGTGCCGAAAAACGTGCAACCATTTCGTATGCCGAAAGCCGCTACAAATGGGGACAACTGACATTATCGGAACCCAGCCGGTTTATTGACGAAATTGACGAACGCTATGTGGAACGCCCCGTCCGGGCCAAGTGGAACAGGCTGAGTGAAGACGTTCAGCCAAAAACAGCCAAACCCTCCTATCCTCCCAAATCCGTGAAGCCGGCACAAAGCCCGGAGCCAAAACAAAGTCAGCCCCCTGCCGGTAATTTTAAAAAAGTTGGCAGTTATCAGAAAGACACTCCTGCCCCACCCTCGGCCACAACTGGCAATGATGATTATGAACAGATACATCCCGGGATGACAGTAGAACATACTACTTTCGGGAAAGGCCAGGTGATGAGTGTCGAAGGATCGGGGCCGAATAAGAAGGCGTCGGTTTTGTTCGAAAGTGTGGGACAGAAACAATTGCTGCTGAGATTTGCAAAGCTGAAGTTCTGATCGCTTCAAATCAGGATTCATTTCTGTAACAGGAGGAAGTATTTCCGGATTGGCTACTTAAGGCTCTTCCTTTAATCCATGCATCTTTCATATTTTAAATAATCGAATATTACAATAACGTGATATGTTAATATAAAGTTAAATATACTTCTGTTTGCTATTGCTATTATTTATTTATTTTATTGATAAATACATAATATTTAGCTTTTTAGACTTTCAATTTACATTTATCTATTTGATTATCTTTTATTTATAATACATATTTAATTTGTCTGAATTTTAATTTTCAGGTAGCGCAAAAAACGCATTCCAAATACGATCATATTGGCCTTAAAACAATTCCAAACAATACTTTTATTTTCCTGTTTTATTGTTTAAACTTACTTGTGTTTTGATCAGGGAGGAAATTTCCGTTCAGAATTTAAGCAGGTGATTAAAGTTTGTAACGTTCCTTTAAATGTTGTGGTTAATTAGCTTGAAGTTTGAAACTTACAGTTAGACTAATAAAACCTCCTTTTAACATAACAAACACTGCACCTGTATTTCAAAAGGGTTCTTGTACAATGCATTTGTAAGTTTACCCATTCATGCTATATTTTTATTTCCAATACGTTGCATAACAATACAGGTTTGTTTTGTTTACTGCGTGCAGCTATATTGGTAAATGGTGATGTTAGAATCAGCATAAAGTGACATATTATATGATTCATTAATTCTGATTCGATAGTCTCTGATATTTCACAGCGCGTTAACCGGATTAACAATTGTAACAGGCGAATCAATTTCCCTGTATTTTGAATATAAATATCCGCTGGATTATCAGTTGCAGAGTTCACAAATCACCATTATTTATTTATCATGCCTGCGCTGCCCTTATGTTTTGAACATCAAAGGGTTTTAAAAATACATGCTATAACTTCATAGATGATCAATATTTCGAAACCATTACGTGACAAACTGCTGAATCAACTCGAAGATCTGATAAAGCAAAGGATCAGCGAAGCACAGGATATATCGGGCGACTCTAACACAAAGCAAACAATGAAACCGGCTGATGATTTTCATACAGAATTAATAAGCGAAAGCCTGGGTATTACGCTCAGCAGGCAGGAGGAATTAATTTTCATTATAGCCTTGCTACCCCATCTTGTGCCTGGTTATTTCGACAAGGTAGTTTCGGGAATTTTTCCACAGGGAGCAGAATTACCGGAATTAGGCGGAGTTAAGGGAACCAATCACAGGGGATTTATCCCTACAGGGGAAACAGCTTTATTTCTGCTTGCCGGAAATGATTTGAACGCAAGGATACAGGCTATGAAATATTTTGAACCGGATCAGCCCCTTTCGAAGCATAATATTCTCCATATCGAAAGCACGCATGAAGGAGAGCCGTCCCTTAGCGGCAGACTTATTATCAGTACCGAAGTCCTTGATAGGCTATTTATTGATGGAGTGAACCGCCCGAAGCTCAGTTCTGAATTTCCGGCCAAATATATTTCCACTCATCTCGACTGGAGCAACCTGGTTATAAATAAAACTACCATGGTTGAAGTGGAAACTATACGGAACTGGATCGCGCATCACGATGCTATGGCAGATCAGTGGGGATTGAAAGACATGCTTAAAGCAGGATATAAAGCCTTGTTTTACGGGCCTCCCGGAACCGGAAAAACATTTACGGCAACCTTGCTGGGCAAGGAGTTCAATAAAGATGTTTACCGTATTGATTTGTCGCAGGTGGTTTCGAAATACATTGGTGAAACGGAGAAAAACCTGGAAAAGATTTTCCGGAAAGCGGAAGATAAAAACTGGATCCTGTTTTTCGACGAAGCGGATGCATTATTTGGGAAAAGGACTTCTGTGACAAGCGCGCACGACCGCTATGCCAACCAGGAGACATCTTATTTGCTTCAGCGCATTGAAGATTTCAACGGCCTGGTGATACTGGCATCCAACAATAAAACCAATATCGATACTGCTTTCCTGAGAAGATTCAATGCCATTGTACATTTCCCGGTTCCTGATCACGAAGAACGGCTTCACCTATGGAAAATATACCTTCCTGTAATTCATGCCCTATCAGATGCCGAAGTGCTGACCATTGCCAATAAATACGACGTAACCGGATCAACAGTGTTAAACGCCATTCATAATTCAGCCATCAATGCATTCGCATCGAAACGACTGATAAATAACGACGACATTATTGAATCTCTCAAACGCGAGCTTAGAAAAGAAGATCGCATGCTTAATTAAGTTACAGTTTTTGATAGCCTTTTGCCAAAACTAAAAACTATGATCACACAGGCACTGACATATATTTCAACAAAAATCAATACAGCCTTTTTTACGCCGGGTGGAAGTCCGAGGGTGATTTTAGGAAATGTTGCCACACTGAATGATTCCGGGGTCGCTGAATCCAATGTGCTGCTTTCTCTGGTAAATATTGAGGAAGAGGCTATGCTCAGGAATCCTGAAAATTTCTTTAAAAGAGATCTTTCGGTCGTATATAAGAACCCGCCGATGCATGTAAATATAACTATCATGTTTGGCGCATATCAACCCAACGAAAGCGGATTAGGCACCAATTACGAAGGTTCCATTTCCAAAATTCAGAAGATAATAGGGTTCTTTCAGCGGCAAAGTATTTTTGAACGCGATAATTTCCCTGATCTCCCGGCAGGTATTGAAAAATTAACTTTCGAGCTAATCAATCTGAATCTTGAGCAGCTCCACCATTTGTGGTCCATGCTCGGAGGCAAATACATCCCTTCGGTTGCCTATAAAATGCGCATGGTTGTGATTGATGAGGCACTCGAAAGCCATGAAGCACCTTTAATAACTCAAATTGTAATCGACGACAAACTGAAATTCCAGCAATGATAGTTACAAACTATACAAAATTGTTCAGCATTGAGCTCATGCACGACGCATACACTGATCGTGATGCTGTTTTTCGTGATGTAAGCATTGTGCCCGACGAGGCTACAGCGCAAATATTGAAAGGTTATCGGCTGAGCCTGAAAACCGATCACAACAAATTGCTGTGTTTTGTTCAGACTATCGCAACAATTGATACTTCAGGCGGTAGTCCGAAATATTCAATAGAAAATAAACCGCTGGTCAGTTTTGATGAAAACGTTACACTGAATTTCAGAGTCTTCCTTAATTCGCAGCGCTTTTTTGATAACTCGAACCTCCGGTTCTATTATGCCAGGCCGGCCATTTTAAGGTTTGGAAACGATAGCGGGAATAAGCAAAACGCGCTACTGTCCCTTTCGAACAAAATACCTTCTTATAAAACATCCGATACCTACATAACCGGAATGCTGACCGTAAATGGAGGAAACCTGTCATTCGAAGCAATAAAGGAAAGTGATCCGGCCCATCCTCAGAATACCACCAAAATTCAGTACTGGAAACACGTTACCGACTCAGTGCAATATGTAAACCAATCCGACCTGGTAAATAATACAGAAGATAAAAAATGTTTTGCGCTGATTTCAATCTCATTTAAGAAAAATCTCACCAACCAATTCAGTTTGCTGCGAAAAAGTAATGTGGCTGCCAACGATAATACCATACTTGGAAAAGACTACCTCATACATTTTAAAAATAATTAAACTATTAAAAATGTCTGAATTTATAAAAATTGATTCCGTCAGGAATCAAAGATTGGTAAAAAAAAACTTTTCAATGCTCTTTCGTCCCTTACGGGACGACACAACCTCCTGTCGAATCTTTTTCTACCAATCTCTTTTCCCTACGGGAAAAATCGGACAGGTTGCAGATTAGAAAAATCCCAAATTTAACGCTCAGAAATAAATTAATCATTCATCTAAAACTCAAATATTATGTCACAAATCAATGAAACCGCAATCCGGACTCCCGGGGTTTACACCACGGAGATTCCTACCTTGCCACCTTCAGTTGCCCAGGTTTCAACTGCAGTTCCTGCATTTATCGGGTACACGCAAAAGGCCGTGGATTATGATGGAATAGATCTGAACGAAAAGCCAACAAAAATATTCTCGCTCAAAGAGTATGAAGATTTTTTTGGGGCGGCCGATAACGAAACCAAAATTGAAGTAAACCTCACCAGGAAAACTGAGAACGGCAAAGTTGTTCTGAAAACGGCCAAAGCTGATTTTAAAACAGCGACAAAACCTTCGCTACATATTATGTATTATGCACTCAGGCTGTATTTTGAAAACGGGGGTGGTCCCTGCTATATTGTTTCAATTGCTAAAACAAGCGCTGAAGCAACCATCGACAATGCCAAACTGCAAAAAGGTCTGGAAGCCCT
>JBBSBT010000294.1:0-4909 GCA_038250985.1 Bacteroidales bacterium | reverse complement strand
TTTCAAAAGTACAAAATCCATTTGGATTTGGAATTTGTGATAAGTGAATTTCATAATTACAATTTCTGAAAATTGATTTTCAGGATAATGCATATTATAATTCGATAAATGGCTTAGCAGTTTTAGAATCAAAATAATACGGTAGACTGTTTGTGTATTACAAATGATGAATTTTTATTCAATCTAAAGGTTTGAATTCATAATCACAGGCATAGTGCATTAGATCATTTTCTATTATTTCAAAATCTTTGTAACAAATTTTTGAATTGCAATCGTTTGCGTAAATATTATCCGTGTAATGTCTGCATATTATTGATAGTCAATGGATTTATAATTAGCTTTGCGCCTTATTTTTAACCTGTCCAATTTCCTCTCTATGAAAAAATTTACCCTTTTATTCCTTTTGCTCACTCTGCTTTCTCTTGGAAAACAAACCGTAAAAGCGCAGGCGCCGGCTCAATGCCAGGATATTATGCTGCAGGCCTTCTATTGGGATTCCTATTCCGACAGCAAATGGACAAATCTTAATTCAAAAGTGGGTGAAATTGCCCCGAATTTTAGTTTGGTTTGGCTTCCGCCCAGCGGAAATGCCCAGAGCTCAAACAATATGGGATATGCTCCTATATGGTGGTTCGACCAAAACAGCGCCTTTGGAACGAAAACAGAATTAAAAACGCTTATTGCTGCTCTTAATGCCAATGGTTCCAAGGCTATTGCCGATGTAGTGGTTAACCACAGGAGCGGAGAATTATCCTGGGAGGATTTTCCAACAGAAACGTATAACGGAGTGACTTATTCGCTTGGACCTGCCCAGATTTGCAACGGCGATGAAGTGAAAGATCAGACTGGTCAAACGAAACCGACAGGTGCAAATGATACCGGCGAAAATTTTGATGGCTCCCGCGACCTGGATCATACCAGCACGACGGTACGCGATGCTATTAAAGGCTACATGCAATTTCTGAAAAACGATATGGGCTATTCAGGCTGGCGTTACGATATGACCAAGGGATACAGCGCTTCGTATGTAAATGAATACAACACGGCGGCCGGAAATTTTTTCTCGGTTGGTGAATATTTCGATGGCAATTACGATTTGTGCAAAGCATGGGTTAACAATTGCAGCAATAACTCCACGACCTTCGATTTCCCAGAGAAATTTGCCTTGAACACAGCCATGTGGAGCGGGGGAATGGATTTAACTAAATTGATCTGGCCTTATAACGGCGTGCCACAACCGGCCGGTTTAATTCACCACCCGGATACAAAACGCTACGCTGTAACCTTTGTGGATAACCACGACACATACCGCGCATCAAGTGGCAGCCAATTCACAGGAAATGTACTGGCTGCCTATGCTTTCCTGATGGGTTCGCCTGGAGTTCCCTGTGTGTTGCTGGATCATTGGAATAATAACAAACCCGCCATATTCGCCATGATTGCAGCACGCAAGGCTGTAAAACTTCACAGCGAAAGCGCTATTACTGTAAACCAGTCGGCGACCAATTTATATGTGGCTACGGCTACCGGGCTCAACGGTACTTTAATTGTGAAAATCGGCAGCGGAAGCTACACTGCACCTGCCGGTTATACCCTTGCTACTTCCGGGACCGACTATGCTATCTGGACGAAGACCATCAATGATGTCGCACCTACATTAAGTGTAAGTCCTTCGGGCGGAACCTATTATTCTGCACAAACAGTTACCTTGTTGACAACGTCCGGTGCATCCGTTTATTACACCACCGACAATACAGCTCCCACGAACGCATCATCCAAATATTCTGTTCCTGTAGTTATTTCCGGCACTCAAACCCTGCGTGCCATTGCTTACAATGCAACAACCCAGTTGTATTCGGCTGAAGCGTCAAATACCTACAATATTTCCAGTGTACCGGCTTCTATTAAAGTAAGGTTTAAAGTGCCTGTTGGCTGGACAGCCTGCAAAGTATACAGCTGGGTCGGAAATACTACCTTGACGACGACCTGGCCAGGTAATGCAATGACATTGGATGCCGATGGCTATTATTCCTATTCGGTAACAGGATTTACCACTTTGCCCATTGGCATAGTTTTCAATAACGGTGTCGGCTCTTCGCCTCCTCAAACTGTTGACCTGAATGCCTCCGCCGATATGTGCTGGGATGCCGCAGGCCTATCAGGTAGTAAATACACAGCCACCGAAGTGTCATGTTCTGCGATTACAGCAGTTGAAGATATGCCGGCCCAGGTTCCGTTGAAGGTTTACTCTGCCTCAGGAAAATTTTTTATCAGCGGTGCGGCAGATAAATCGGGGATAGTAGTCCGGAATATGGTTGGCCAGGTTGTGCTGCGCAATTCAGTGAAAGGGGAAGGTCTTCAAACCGTTAATTCAGGCAACCTCCCTTCAGGACTCTACACAGTTAGTGTTACTTCCGAAGGTATGACCAGGAGTCAGAAAATTGTTATCAGGTAGTTTTTTAATAGTTAATAGAAAATAGTTAATAGGAAATAGTTAATCGTCATTCGATAGTTAAGTGTTTTTCATGCTAAATAAGGGTTGGATTATATTGTTGGTTCTGTGGGAGATAAATCCTTCAAGGATTTAGAATCCCTCAAGGATTCGCCTCAAAACAACCAATTTACGATTCCAACCCATTATTCGGATTCTTCACTATTCGTTCTTGACTATTTTTTATTCACTTTCAGCGGCCTGAAACGCTGAAACGCTGAAACGCTGAAACGCTGAAACACTGAAACACTGAAACACTGAAACACTGAAACTTTTTTATCCCCCCTCTTTCAAAAGATCCCGAATAACAACTGACGCACAGTAACAACCGAAGATTGCCGGCATATACGAAATTGTCCCGACATTGGATTTCTTATTGGATTCGCCTTCCTGCAGAATAACTGAACTGCGGTCGACCACTTCGGGTGAAAAAACTACTTTTATTCCCTTCACCACGCCCATTTTATGAAGACGCTTACGCATATAATAGGCCAGTTTGCAGTTGTATGATTCATCAATATCGGTTACCTGGATTTGCAAAGGATCGAATTTTCCGCCGGCACCCATGGAACTTACCACCGGCAATCCCAGCTGAACGCAGCTGAAAAGCAGGAAAACCTTTGGCGAAAGTGTATCAATGGCATCCACCACATAATCATAGCCGGTTCCTAATATTTCCAGTGTGCGTTCATCTTTGATATATTCATTTAACACCGTGAGTTTCAAATCGGGGTTGATATCGAGAAGTCGCTTCGCCATTACCTCCGTTTTTGCCATTCCGTCGGTGCTAACAAGAGCCGGAAGCTGACGGTTGCGGTTGCTGGTATGAACGGTGTCGCCATCAATAATAGTCATAATGCCGACCCCGGCACGGCATACCTGCTCGGCCGCCATGGCGCCTACGCCACCCAGGCCGGCAATAAGAACATGTTTTTCGCGCAAAGCGGCAAGTTTCTCAGCACCAATAAGCAGTTTGGTACGGCTGAGCCATTGTGAAGCAGGCATAAGAATCGATTTGTAAAACCCCGCGAAGGTAAGAATTACTAAAATGAATGCATCCTTGAATATGAATGATACGACAGGAAAATGGAGAGTTGAGGCGTCGGGAAGTGTCAGACACTCTGCGGGTGTGCAGAAACTGTACAGGTATCCGGAATCAATATTTTTAACAGCATCTGAATTTATTATATAACATGATTTAGATATATTATGTGGCTGCTTATGAGTATCATACGGGAAATACTGATTTATTGTTTGACGCAAAGACAAACATCATTAAAGTCATAAAGGATTAACAACCCGCCTTTTTTCTTAAATTTGCGCTCTTTAACTGAAAGATCAAAGAATACCGGTCATGATGGAAATGGTTAATGCGAGTTGGATTTTTACGCTACTGGCCATTTTTATGCTGTTTTTTGTTCCTTCTGCCTATAAAGCATATACGGCTGCGTTTGCAGTTCTGTTCAACACACTGGTAACTTCCTGGCTGGCTTTCCCGGCGTTGAGCGGGCAAGTTGTGGAATTCTCAATTTTTGCTGGAACTTTCATGGGCGATATCGGCATCCGGATCGATGGGCTGTCGGCATGGTTTATCATGATTATAAATTTCACTTCACTGACCGGTGTGTTTTATGGCACAGGATACCTGAAAGCATACACTAACCCGGCTCCGAAACTCACGCTGCACTGGTCGCTTTTCATTTTGTTTCACCTGGCCATGGTATGGGTTTGCATGCTGCAGAATGGTTTTGCATTCCTGCTGGCATGGGAGGTAATGTCGCTTACATCGATGATGCTGGTTATATTTGATTCGCATAAAGCACAGACGCTGAAAGCGGGGATCAATTACCTGGTACAGATGCATATCAGTGTTGTTTTTCTGACCATCGGTTTTATCTGGGTTTACAGTTCGACGGGTTCATTCAGTTTTGAAGCCATCCGAAGTTTCTTTCAATCGAATAACAATGTATGGCTGTTTCTGGTATTTTTTGCCGGTTTTGGACTCAAGGCAGGATTTATCCCGCTGCATACCTGGCTGCCCCGCGCCCACCCGGCTGCGCCTTCACATATATCAGGAGTTATGTCGGGTGTAATAGTAAAACTGGGTATTTACGGTATTTTCAGGATTATAACTTTTCTGCACAGTGATTATTTACTGCTGGGCAGTATTTTGCTTTCTGTTTCAGTTGTTACCGGTATTTACGGAATACTGAATGCTTCGGTTCACCGTGATTTTAAACGAATGCTGGCTTATTGTACTATCGAAAATATCGGGATTATCGGTATCGGGATGGGCATTGGGATGATCGGGATAGGCAATGCCTCTCCTGTACTGTACTTTTTAGGATTTGGCGGAGCCTTGCTGCATGTTCTTAACCATTCGTTATTCAAATCCCTGCTTTTCTATTCAGCAGGATC
>JBBSBT010000293.1:0-4910 GCA_038250985.1 Bacteroidales bacterium | reverse complement strand
CCCGGAAAAGCCTGCAGGTATTTCGTTTAATTTCTTTTTCCGTGTGTTTACAACTCTTCTTACATTTGTAACAACAAAATTATTTATATGTCGTGGCTGATTGTTACAGCGTTGATTGTATCGGGTTTATTTGTAGGATTTATAAATACGCTTGCCGGTGGCGGATCTATTATTTCGCTTTCCATTTTTATTTTCCTGGGTTTACCTGCCACAATTGCCAATGGAACTAACCGCGTGGCAGTAATCCTTCAAAACCTGACTTCGGTAAATGAGTTTCGCCGCAAAAAAGTTCTTGATTTTAAAAAAGCCAATAAACTGGCCATTCCTACTATTATCGGGGCTATCATTGGTGCACAGATTGCTTCCGACATTAACGAGGCTGTTTTCCGGAAAGCGGTTGGTGTGGTTATGATCGTGATGATGTATTTTATCCTTACCAAGCCTTCGCAATGGCTCAAAGGGACCGAAGCACTAATGGAGAAACCGGTTTCGTGGATACAGGTTGTGATTTTCTTTGCCATTGGTGTTTATGGCGGTTTTGTGCAGGTCGGGGTAGGATATTTTATCCTGGCCGGTGTTGTGCTTGGCGCCGGTTACGACCTGGTAAAAGCCAATGCCATAAAAGTATGGATTGTGCTGTTATACACCCCCTTGGCACTGCTCGTTTTTATTCTCAACGGACAGGTTCGCTGGGATTATGGATTGATACATGCCATCGGAAATATTATCGGGGCATATGTCGCATCCCACTTTGCCGTTTCGTGGGGAGCCAATTTTGTACGTTGGTTTGTGATAGTGATTATTGTGGTTTTTGCTTCCGATTTGCTTGGCATTGTCAATATCAAAGAACTGATTACTTCCCTGTTTAATTAAATTTTATTCATTTTGCCACAAATGTAAATTCTAAGAAAACATGAAAACCACCCTCTCGTTGTTTTTAACAGTATTTTTATTATTATCCTTTACATGCAGATCGCAGCCAACAGGTACCTATACACTGGTAATACATGGTGGTGCAGGCAATATCACCCCGAAAAATCTACCGCCTGAAATGGCATTGCAGTTCGAACAAAAGCTTAAAGACGTTCTCAGGCATGGTGACTCTATTCTGAAAGCCGGCGGAACCAGCCTGGATGCAGTTGAGTCGTGTGTTCGGATGATGGAGGATTGTCCGCTTTTTAATGCAGGCAAAGGAGCCGTGTTTAATGCCGAAGGTAAAAATGAGATGGATGCAGCCATTATGGATGGCAAAACCGGGATGGCGGGTGCAGTAGCCGGAGTTACCACTATCCGCAACCCGATTAGCGCAGCACGGGCGGTGATGGAAAAGTCAGAACATGTAATGCTTACAGGGAAAGGAGCCGAAACCTTTGCCGCCGAACAAGGTATCGTATTGGTTTCGCCCGATTATTTCTATACAAAAACTCGTTGGGATGCTTACCTGAGAGCAAAAGCTAAATCCGACTCAATAGATGAAATGGATAAAAAACATGGAACGGTAGGTTGTGTGGCTCTTGACAATTACGGAAACCTGGCTGCCGCTACTTCAACCGGCGGAATGACATTAAAAAAATACGGCCGTGTGGGCGATTCGCCTGTTATTGGCGCAGGAACTTATGCCGACAACAATACATGCGCCATTTCAGCCACCGGGCATGGGGAGTTTTTTATCCGTAACGTAGTGGCTTACGATATTTCAGCACTTATGAAATACAAAGGTCTTTCACTTAAGGATGCTGCCAACGAAGTAATTATGGTCAAACTTAAAAACCTGGGAGCAGACGGCGGAATTATTGCTGTCGATAATAAAGGCAATATTGCCATACCTTTCAATACCCCGGGAATGTTCAGGGGATATGTAAAAGCTGGCGGTGAGTCGAAAGTAGCAATGTTTGGGGATAATTAATGTGATAATTTGGCAATTCGGCAATGTGGCAATTTGGCAATGTGGCGATTCGGCAATTTGGCAATTCGGCAATTCGGCGATGTGGCAATTCGGCGATGTAGCAATTCGGTAATTCGGTAATTCGACAATTAAAAAATATGGCAATTCGACAATTGTTGAGTAAATTAGCACCATCGAAAAACTAAATCTGATCAGCAATGCCCTTATTATGACAGAAAAAACTGAACCTATTTATACACGCCCAACCTGGGACGAATATTTTATGGAAGTGGCCCGCACCATTGCCAAGCGAGCCACCTGCGACCGCGGGCGAAGCGGCTGCGTAATTGCGCGAAACAAGCAGATACTGGTTACCGGTTATGTAGGGTCACCAGTCGGACTGCCGCATTGTGACGATGTCGGTCATCTTTTCAAACAGGTTACCCATGAGGACGGAAAAGTTACCAATCATTGCGTTCGAACGGTTCATGCCGAGCAAAACGCGATATGCCAGGCTGCCCGCCTGGGCATTCCGCTCGAAGGAAGCACATTGTATTGCCGGATGACGCCATGCCGCACCTGTGCCATGCTTATCATCAATTGTGGCATCAAAAGGGTGGTATGTGAATTCAAATATCATTCCGGATCCGAATCGGAGGGGATGTTTACAGAAGCCGGGATCGAGCTCCTTTATGTTAACGACGAAGTACTGCAATATTCAAAACAGCAGCAGGTGGTCGACAATATTGACCCGGCTGAAACAGGAAAATAAAAAGGATTAGGAACTAAGTAATCTGGCTGTTAAATCAGCAGGCAAATCAGATTCCGAAACATCTCCGGGAGCTGAAAGGTTAAATCATGGCTACATTGTGAAAGGCCAGGTTTTACCAAAATTTCTGTTTGATTATTTCCCTCACTTTTACAATCTGGTCAGGAGTGCCCAGCACGAATAATTTTGCATTAGGTACTATGACGGTATCGCCTGAAGGATTGATAATATACTGACCTTCCGGTGTTTTAAACCCGACAATATTAGCTCCGGTCAGTCGCCGAATGCTAATATCATGAATGGTATGGTCCTGGAATTCATTTGGCAGATCGGAACAAACTACTTCCACCAGGTTCACGCCTTCGTTAGCTTCGATGGAAAGTTGGTGGAAAAATTCGGCCAGGTCGGGTTTGGCTACCAGGCTGGCCATAAAGGTCCCGCCTACTTTCTCAGGCATTACAACATGTGAGGCTCCCGCTGTCATTAGTTTTTTATACGATGATTCGTGCGCGGCGCGTGAAATAATCTGCAGATCAGGATGTAATGAGCGTGCGGTCAGCACCACATAAAGGTTATCCGCATCCACAGGAAGGGTAGTAATGAGCGCACCGGCCTTTTGTATTCCAGCCAGTTCGAGGACTTCGTCTTCGGTTGCATCGCCTTCAACAAATACCACCTTTTCTTTTTGATTTGCCACAATCAACTCATGGTTTTGCTCAATTACAACCACCTTTTTGTTCAGCAATTGCAAATCGCGTGTGGTTTGCAATCCATTGCGCCCAAAGCCAACTACTATAATATGATCTTTCATTTTCGTGATTCCTCCTGTTTTTCTGTTTCCTTTGAATAATACTTTTAGTCGTCCTTCCACAAAATGCGAGGTTATTGTGGACAGGGAATAAGCAAAAATACTGAAGCTGAATATGATCAGGAAAATGGTGAATACTTTCCCTGCATCCGAAAGCGGACGAACTTCCTTAAAACCAACCGTTGCAACAGTAATAACTGTCATATAGGAAGCTTCCAGCAAGGTATAGCCCTCAATGGTCATGTACCCGACAATACCTGTAAAACCTATCAGCAAAAGCAGGGTGAAGGCAATATACAGATTCAGATTGTGATGGAACTTTGACATTCTGGTTTAAAAAAGCTTTAGTTCAGTTTATTGGGACAATATAGTGAATAAATTGTTATCGTACTTATTTGACATGATATAAAAGGTGTTCCAGTGCAGATTTAAGTCGAAAAAGTCAGCTTTTCCAGGATTTCCGAAACCTGCCGGATCAAATCAATTATGGATTTATTATTTGTTAAAATGAAATCAGCCAGTTCAATGCAACGACGCAAATTCTGCTTATTCGGATCATCCGAATTCATTTCCCGCTTCTCGTTTTCAAGAAAAGTTTCAATTGAAATTTTATCCGTTTCCGAATTGCGGATCACAATTCGCTGGTAACGTAGTTCAGGTGCTGCATCTACAGCCAGGAGTACGAAATTCTCCTTGGTTCGGAGTGATTCAATTTCACCTGCTGTGCGTATGCTTTCAATAACACAGTTCTGGCCGGTTATCAATGCACGTTCATAAAGCTGATCGATAATATATGAAGGGGAATGTGCCGCACGCAGACTATTGGCAACCGTAACCATGCTGTCGCGGTTTACAGGCAATCCCCGGCGGTTGATCTCTTCGGTAATAAATCCGCGTACCGAGAAGTGAACAAATCCTTTTTCCTGAACCAGGTAATCCACAATGGTGCCTTTTCCTGCGCCTAATGTTCCTGTAATTCCGATGATCAGCATTGAGTAGTATGAATTAAAAACTGCTTCAAAGGTAAGGCTAATATGGTTTCAGTACATGATCCGGAAATGTAAAGCTTTTGATACCAAGTCTCAAATTCCAATCCCGATAGCTATCGGGACTAAATTCAAAGCTCAAAGCCCCAAGCTTCAAGACTGTCTTCAGTCTCAAGTCTTCAGTCTCCGATCTCCGGTCTTCCGTCTTCCGTCTCCGGTCTTCCGACTATTAATATTTGTTTTCCTTCAACTCCTTAATCCATTTGCCACCATCCACTTTCACGGGTTTGTAATTGAATATTTTATCAAGAAGTGCATTTTCATCACTTTCCGAAATCAGGTTGATCCGGTGCTCAGGTTTTACACCACGCTGATCGACTGAATGATCGAGAAATGCGAGGAGCTGATCGTAATAACCTAGTACATTAAAAAGCGCAACGGGTTTGGTGATGAGTTCAAGCT
>JBBSBT010000292.1:0-4912 GCA_038250985.1 Bacteroidales bacterium | reverse complement strand
GAATGCATTTAAAGAATCCCTGCATGAAACTGATATAGTGTATTACATTTCCGGAATTCAAAGTGAAGCAAAACCAGGTCAGCAACTGGCCGGATCCGAATTTGCGAAGCAACACCAGGATGTAGTTCAGCAAACCCAACCTGTAGCTGTTACTCCGATGGTTGTTGATGCCGAAGTAATTTCAACGCCATTAATGGATTGCGACAGTAATAACACACAGAACGGATATTTTGTACAGGCCGGAGCCTTTGCAATTAAATCAAATGCCGAAAAACTGACGACAAAACTGATCAAAGAAACCGGGCAAAATTGGTTTATTGCCTGCGGAAAGGGATTGTATAAAGTCCGTCTCGGGTACTTCACAAGCAAGAATGAAGCGAAAAATCTCGAAAAAACACTGGCCTCGACCGGAATTAAATACTACGTAAACAAACCTATAGGCGCAATAATCATCAATCAGCCTGAAATAACCGTAGTACCTGTTGAAGTAAAACCTGTAATCAAACAGCAGGCAATAGTGGCTCCGGAGCAGCAAAAAGTTCAGGTAGTACCGGTACAGGTTCCATTGCAGACCGAAACAAAAACCAAGAAAGCAGAACAGCCTAAGCCAACTGTTATCAAGAATGAAGCATTGATACCGGCTGTTGCTGAGAAAATCCCGGAACCGGTTAAAGAAACCGATAAAGTTATTAAGAAGACCAAGGACGGCACCGTGATTGCTCCTCCGGTTGATGAACTGAACAAAGCGGTAGAGATGAGTAAGTTCTTTATACAGGCCGGCGCCTTCGATTCAAGGATCCATGCTGAGCGCTTAGCCGGTAGTCTACTGAATATTACACTTAAGAGATGGTTTGTTGCTTACGAAGACGGGCTCTATAAAGTCAGACTCGGATACTTTACGTCCAGAGAAGCTGCCAAATTTGTTGAGAGCACACTCAATACGACCGAAGTTCCTTATTATGTAGATGGTATTCCTGTTGTGGCAAAACCCATCGAACTGAATAATGACAGCGAGTCCAGGCGTCAGAAACGTAAAGCGGAACAGAAATCTGCTAAAACCGATGCTGATGAAGAAACAAATTCTGTTCCTGTCAAGGATGAGTCAACCATTAATAAGAATGAGCAAAATTCACAGGTTGGCAAAAACGGGCAAACAGAAACTGCAAAAGTTACTGAGACGTCAAAACCATCAAAAAGAAAAGCGTTTATAGAAACCCCTCCCAATGACAAAACGGATACGGGATTTGATACGCACAAATTCTTTATACAGGCCAATGCTTTCACAAGCAAGGATGTTGCTGAACAGTTAGCGAGTGATCTGCTGAAAAAGACCCGCCGCGAATGGTTTATTATTTTCGAAGATCAGCTTTATAAAGTGAGGCTGGGATATTTCGAATCGAAAGATGAAGCGAAGTATGTTGAAGGAACCCTTAATACTCCTGATGCACATTACTACATTGACGAGATTCAGGCAGAATAATCAGAATTTATACAAATAACACTCCGGGCAAGTTGTATTTCGCTACTTTTGCAAAAACAGTTTGTCTCACTTAATACTATTCAGCAATGTCGAATAAAATAATGGACCCTATCGGGAAACTAATGGGGTTACGCTATAAGTCCCATCCATGGCACGGTGTAGAATTAGGAGACGAAGCACCGGCACTCCTTACATGCTTTATTGAAATGGTTTCGACGGATACAGTTAAATATGAGGTGGACAAAGTAAGTGGATACCTGAAACTGGATCGTCCGCAGAAATACTCGAACGTGGTTCCTGCCATGTACGGATTCCTGCCTCAAACCTATGGAGGGAAAACTGTTGCTGAATACTGTATGGAAAAATCAGGCCGTAAGGATATAAAAGGTGACGGTGACCCTATTGATGTGTGTGTACTAACCGAAAAGGTGATTTCGCACGGCGATATCCTCGTAAAAGCAATACCGATTGGTGGTTTCAGAATGCTTGACGGAAATGAGTCGGATGATAAAATTATTTGTGTTTTGAGAAACGATGCCGTTTACGGTGATTACAAAAACATCACGGATTGTCCGGAACTGGTCATTGACCGGCTGAAACATTATTTCCTTACCTATAAAGACTTACCAGGCCAGGAAAAAAAGGTAGAGATCACACACACGTTTGGGGTTGAGGAAGCTCATGAAGTTATCCGCAGAGGTGGCGAAGATTATCGTCGTCGTTTCGAAAACCTGGAACTCCTGCTCCGCGAAGTATAAAAACCTCAGTCAGATAACATTCTTCTTTTTACATGATGAAATCCACGCTCGTAATCGGCGCAAGCCTTAAGGAAAGCCGATATTCAAATACCTGTGTAAAAACGCTGGTTTCAGGTCACTTCCCGGTCACTGCCATCGGGCTTCGCGAAGGGTTAATTGATGAAACACCTGTTCTTACAGGATTCCCTGAGCTTTCCGGCATCCACACGGTAACATTATATGTGGGTCCGCAAAACCAACATACTTTCTACGATTATATACTGAAACTGAAACCGGAACGGGTTGTTTTTAATCCGGGAACCGAAAACCGGGAATTCCAGGAATTGCTAACCCAGGCAGGAATTGAAGTAATTGAAGACTGTACGATAATGATGGTTCAGGGAGGCCGATTTTAATGGGGTTCGAAACACCAAAACGAACACCTTTACGTTATGTTTTCTGAAATGCAATAAATTGCCTAATTTAGTAGCCTGATAAACCATTTTAGCAGAATACCATATTTGATCCTACATAAAGCATGCGCAAGCTCCTTACCTTTATTTCCATCATTTTTTTGTTCCTGTTTATAGCCCCGAAGCACCTCAATGCCCAGGTTATTACCGAAACAGACAGCATCGCCTTGTGCTATAATGCATTAAAATCTGTCCCAGTGGTTGTGCATAACATGAATAACGTCGATACACTCAGACTTGCACTTTCCTTCGATCACAATGCAATCGAATTTATCGAATATTTTGGTGTAAATGCAGCTCTCGCAGGAGGAACCATCAATGTTACCAGTAATAATGATTCGTTAATTTTTTCCTGGACCCGGAATATCAGCGCCACAATAACACAGGATACACTCATGTGGCTGCGATTCAAGGGTTTGTCCGGATCAACTGTACTCCATTGGAATACAACCGGCAGTTATTATCATTCGACTACCGGTTTGTTGACTGCCGTGTTTGTGGATGGCAAGGCGGTTGTGGATCCGAAAATAAATGTTATTCTTACCGAACTGAGCCCGACCTGTACCAATACGTGTGACGCCAATTTCCAGGCAGAAGCTTCGGGCGGCACACCAACATATAAGTACTTATGGAATGGGAAAGAATCACAATATGATTTTATTAAAAAGTTCCTTTGCTCCGGGAAAAACCAGATCCGGATCACCGATGCCTGGGGCTGCATACTCGACAGCAATTACTCCGTCAGCGGACTGCCGGGTGCCAATGTAAAACTCATAATCGAAGGTAATAGTGACACAACCATTTACATTGAGAATCCGGTACTCTCTTTTTCTTTCCAGGAGATATCCCCTACCCATGTGGTTGAACCGCCTTACTGGGAATTCGGTGATGGCGATACTGCCGTTTCGTTTAACCCGACTCATATTTATGCAAAAGCCAATACGGTTACGGGAGTAAATCCATCGTATACATTGAAACTGCATATTTATAATGAAAATGGTTGTGATTCCACCATCGAAGTCAGGATACCGATAAAGGTTGCCAAATTAAAAATCCCCGGTGTTATTACGCCTAACGGCGATTCCTTTAATGAAAAGTTCCTGATACTCAATGAAAACAAAACCGGCGACGGAGAGGATATCAAAATTACAAATGAGTACCAGCGCATGGAATTGGTGGTTTTCGACCGCTGGGGCCGGAAACTCTATGAAAATACAAACTATAAAAGCGACTGGCAAGCCAAAGGCGTGCCCGACGGTTCGTATTATTTTATTTTAAAAACAATCGGGTTTTATTCCACCGAAACGCACAAAGGTGCCATCACTATTTTAGGAAGCGGAATTTCTCAATAATCCTTTCCGGATATGCCGGCAGGTTTGATCCGAACAAGAAGTTAATGATTTCTGAATCTTCATACTGTTTTTGAAAGCCCCTGACTGAATACCTTTTTCTTAAAGTAAAAAGCCAGGTTCACTAGAGCAATCATTACAGGTACTTCAACCAATGGGCCAATAACGGCTGCAAAGGCTTCTCCTGAGTTCATTCCGAATATGGCAATGGCAACAGCTATGGCAAGCTCAAAATTGTTGCTGGCAGCTGTAAACGATAAGGTGACTGATTGTTCGTAAGTAGCCCCTACCCTTTTGCTCATGAAAAATGATCCGACGAACATAATTACAAAGTATATAAGTAGAGGAATAGCAATAAGAACTACGTCGAGCGGAATTTTAACAATGTATTCGCCCTTTAATGAAAACATTACTATAATGGTAAAAAGCAATGCGATTAATGTTACCGGGCTGATTTTGGGGATAAACTTTGTATTATACCATTGCTTACTTTTCAGTCTGACCAGGATAAACCTTGTGAGAAAACCAGCAATAAAAGGTATGCCTAGGTAGATGAATACGCTTTCAGCAATCTGGCCTATGGTAATATTCTGAACCGCATCGTTGATAGGAATGCCAAACCAACCAGGAAGTACGGCAATAAAAAAGTAAGCATATACTGAGAAGAATAGTACCTGAAAAATACTGTTAAAAGCCACTAGCCCGGCTGCATATTGAGTGTCGCCTTTCGCAAGGTCGTTCCATACAATAACCATGGCAATACAGCGGGCCAGGCCAATCATAATTATACCATACATGTACGGCAGATTGGCATTATTTTCGCCCGGAAACAGTTTAAAAAATATAATAGCCAGCGCAAACATCAAAACCGGT
>JBBSBT010000291.1:0-4922 GCA_038250985.1 Bacteroidales bacterium | reverse complement strand
TCTGATCCGTGGCACCTGTCACCAACCCCAGGTGGTTGTACCACTGGTTGCCCCAGTCGGCCGTTGAAACCAGGTGATCACCCGAAACTGTTACCACCGGGTTGGCCGGAACCTGTTCTACGTTAACTGTAATTTTAGCTGTGGCAGATAAAGAATTACTGATCACCTGCACATCATAGGTAGTTGTTTCGCTTGGATTGACAAGAGGATTAAATACACTTTCATTGCTCAGGTTACCGGAAGGAGTCCAGTGATAGCTATATGTTCCTTCGCCTCCCGTTGTGAAAGCAAAAAGCTGTGACTGTCCGCCAGCGCATATGCTTGCCGGTTCAGCCAATGCTTTAACAGCCAAAGTCCCTGGAGTAGATCCGCAGAATGAAGGTAGCCGGATGTAATCAATCCAGGCTGCATCCAGCCCGGCCGCTGTGGCTTCGTCTTTTATGTACACCCAGCTGAAACGGTGAACACCTGTTTCAACAGGAAAGCTGACTTTTGTCCAATCCTTATCTCCGCTCCAACTGCCCGTTTCAATACCATCTATATAAAATTTCAGGAAATCATACCCCCATTCAGAGGACACTTTACGGTAAAACGAAATCGTATCCTTTATCAGGACCTGTCCTTCCAGAACCAATTCACTTCGTTCCATATTGTTAACTACGCCCGATTTAGCGCCATAAAGACCTTCTGATCTAAAATCAGGACTTATTTCCCACGGTTTGTTCCCTTTCAGTTTCCAGGCGTATTTGGTGAAACCCGCTGTTTCGAAATCTTCCACCTGCGGACCAATAACCGGTTTCAGAACTGTGACCGAATTATAAGGTCCGGCTGCTGCACTGAAATATAAAGAGAAAACACTGCCGGGTAAAGCATCCGCGTCGACCGTAAAATAAAAAACAGAGGTTCCGGTTACCCCGGGAGCCAAAGGACCCAGATGCATGGGGATTGAATTGGTGATCACATGATTGCCGATCACAAATAGTTGAGTTGTGATAGCTGCCGATGTGCAATGTCCTGTATTTGTCACCGGTATTGAAACAAAAATGGTTTCACCCGGATCGATTTGCCCGTTGCCATTGCCTGCGGTTGTATCATTAAAAGTGATATTTCCATTCCGGAGCTGAGGTGCATAAACCAGGAAGCTGAATTCCGAAGTAAAAGTACTTGTATCCGTTCGGGTTGAAATAACCAAAGATGCTTTATGCATATCAGGGACAAAATCGTTGATCCTGAAAGTAAAAGCATTTTCGGCCGGGGCCGATCCTTGTCCGGCAATTAATGGCCAGGTATATTTACCCGATTGAACGGTAATATATTGATCATTGGAAATGAGCGATGATTCAGCATGGATGGCATCGGATAATCCAAAATTGTTGAGTGAAAATCCCATTGTAAGAGGTTCACCAAATTCCGGCAGCTGGTTATTATTTCCTTTTTTATCTGAAAGTTGAAATTTATCTACGACAAGATACGGTGCTTCAGGAGTGGCAATGCGCACACTATCGATGATAGGCTGCCGGTTTTGTTTGGTAATCACAATATTGGCATAGCCCGGCCCCGAAAATGGTTTTAATGACAGCACGGCCAGCCCGTTTTCATCCGCTTCAGCCACACCATGCAGTTGATTATTTTTACTGATTGCCACGGTGGCATGCGATTCGGTCCGTACTTCGAATAAAGAGCTTTCAATGGGAAGCAAATGGTTGTAAACAGCAGCCATAGCAAGAGGCACCGAAAAATAAACCATGGTGGACGGGTCGCCTAAAAGGCTGTATATCTCCCAATAGTATCTTTTCATGTCGGAATTTGATTCCTGAACGGCAATATTCCCTGCAAAAACCATTTGACCCATGGTGCTGTACCATTCGGACCGGGGTTCGCCATGATCGTGAAACATGCGGTCGTAAGCACCTGATCCGGTTGTTTCGTAAGTCGGATTATTGACAATCGATCCGTTTCCAACACTCCACCAATAATCCTCGTCCCAGTAAGTTAAACCGGAGGCTCCAATGTAGCCGACTGCACCTTTGTTTTCGGCCCGTACAAGTGCTTCGCCAAATGAATTACGGTCGAAAGCATTCGTCTGGCAGGCGTTCCCGACAATCAAACCATATTTGCCTGCATTCTGAAGTTTATCCACATCCTGAACAGTGAAAGTTGGGTTGGCCCAACCCTCAGGACTTCCATGCGCGGAATAGTTTGCAAAGCAAACGCCGCGGCTTATATCAGCTTGTATTTTGCCTGAATAATTTCCACCTGCAGGTTCAGGCTGAAGGTAGGTATGAGCCAGCAGCTTATGGGCTGGATTAAAGTAGTATGTTGCTCCGTAATTCATCTGGCCGTCAGCCCATGTCACCTGGTTTGATGCATCTGCACCGGCTGCCAGCACAACCTCATCCAGGTACGAGGGGTCAGGCATCTTGTATTGCTCGTACTGCAATGTCTTAATGATCTGTGGCAGCAATTCTTCAACTGAATTTGCTGAGAATCTTCCGTAATAAACATCGGGCAGGTAATCACCGGTATATTCACAATAGTACAGATCGCTTACATGATCACCGCAGTTGTATGAAGGAATTTGGGCCACATCGCCGACAAACAACACAAAGGTAGGGGCCGGATCAGTATCAGTGGCCGAAGTATACAGGTTTTGCAGGTAGGCTTTTATAGATGCATTGGATGTCCCGACCTGGGGATCGTCGGTATACGCCTCAATAACCTGGAAACCGCGCCTGGTTTTCCACCTGATAAAAGGCTGCATCACATCACGGAACATGGGATCGGAAACAATGACGTATTTAACAGCAATCCTTGAAGCCTGGGCTGAAAACGCATCATCCGGTTTATAATTCAGAACTTTGCTGAAAGCGCTGTTAAAATATGGTGATTGTTTGCCGGTATTACTCACAGCACTTTTTGTAAACCCGGCAGCTTCAAAACGCACTTCAACCACTAAGTTGTTATAAACTCTGATGATATTTGTTACAGGATTGTATTCAACCGGCGAAAGCAGCAGTCCGGCTAATTGTAGTGAGCGCATGAATCCGGCAACCTCAACACGGGCCAATGCTTCGCCATAAAAGCGATTGGAAGTGTAGATTTGATTATTGATTGTAAACAGCTCTTCCTTATTGCTGTTTTTTGCCCGGGGAGGCTGAGCAGGGATAAGTTTCTGAGTAATCCCAAAGTCCGAAAGCTGATATTCTTTAAGATCGTAACTTATCACTTTCACCAGCGGAATAGTACCAGCCGGAACTTCAATCATTCGGCTGAGAACCGGCAACTGCGGGGCGCCGGATATGTTGGATTTTGAATACGAATTCACCTGTAACTCCACAAACTCTCCTTGTCCGGTATTCAGCAAATGTGTGCTGAAACTGCTTAAGGTATTGGAAACCTGAAGCCGGTTGGATGAATTTTCGATCACACTTAGCCTGTTGATACCCGATTGAGTAAGAACAATCTCTTTGTCAGCATATACCTTCCAACTGCCTAAAAGCAAAACTAACAATATACACCGGGATAATTTATCAGGTAAAGTTAATTGCACGTAAATGCTGTTTAAAATGGTTGAATGATAGCTTACAAAGTTAACATTTTACCATTCAAAAGCAGAAAAGCGTAAAAGATATAAGCCGCATGTGTACAGCCAATCTTTTACGCCTTAATAAATACCCGATGAATATTTCTCTTTACCTGAAAAAATCAGTTTTTATGTTTATCCGCATTATGGCAGCAGGTTTCGGCCTGACAGGTTTCGGGTTTTTCGACCACCAGCACCACGGAGAAAATACCTTCATCCGAATTGATATCATTGTATTTCTTAATCATATCGGCATCCAGGTATTTTTCGAGCAACTCCTGAGGAAGTTCCACTTTATTTACTTCTACAATACCACCTTGTGTAAAACCGGTTTTTTGAAAGTAGTTCATGAATACATCTGCCTTTTCGGCGCCGGCAATGCAGCCTGCTATGGCTGAGGCTTCTTTGCGGAGTGCGTCCGGAATATCGTTGATGATAACAAAATCCGATATGCAAACATACCCGCTATGATCCACCACGCGGTACATTTCGTCAGCTACTTTCTGCTTGTTGCTTTGCAGGTTGAATACACAGCTTGCATAAACCACATTGGCAAACTCATCCGGAACAGGTGCAGATTCAATATCACCCAGGCGGAATTCGACGTTGTTTATTTTCGATGTATCAGCCGTTTGGCGGGCCGTGTTTATATTTATTTCCGACATATCAATGCCTATTACTTTTCCTGTGGGACCAACTACCCCGGCAACTGAAATACATTCGCTGCCTGTTCCTGAACCAAATTCAACTACGCGGTCGCCTTTTTGCAAAAGCTGGAATCTTGATGGAAGATTCGAATCTGTTTCCGAATGTTCATGACTATCGGAATGGCTTCCACAACCACCTGATCCACAGCCACAAGCGCTATTTTTTACATTCTCTTTGTTTTCAATTGATTTTACTTCTACTTGCATGGTGCGTATTTTTATAGTTTGATGAATGAATTTTATGAGACGAAACTCAGTATTTAACTCTACTCATAACACGAATTTCCCTATAAGGTTTTGACAAATCAAACATTTATTTTTTTCGATATGAAAAGCCGTAACGCCGCATAATCTATGGGTAACCCTGCGTCTTTTAAAATACCAGGTAAGTACATAGAGATAATACTCAATGATCTCTATCACCTAAAGATTGTCAAGAATAGCCCAGAAATATTATTAATGCTGCTGTTCACAGCATTTGGTCCAAAATGCGATAATATATTTTTTAAAAACTCCGGCACTTTAAAACTTGATTCCGCGCCGGAGTTAATTGAAAGCAACCAGTCTTACCTGGCAATAACCACTGTTTCAGTATGTATGATTTTGTTATTCATTACAGTAAGTTTGTACAC
>JBBSBT010000290.1:0-4934 GCA_038250985.1 Bacteroidales bacterium | reverse complement strand
GGAAGGGAAATGGACCCAGGTTCAAAATGTTTTTCTTCAGAAACATCATTTTTTTACCCGTTTTTGTAATGAAAACAGGGAGCCCGTAAGCAGTTTTATCTGGATAAACTGATTAAAAGCATTGAATAGGACCAGGGTGACTTCTCCCGATGGTTCCGGTATAGATTTGCATTGAAGCATTAGACTTATTACGCTCCGGCGCGTTCTATGGGATTTCAAAGCATATAGCTTGTATTTACGACATTTAAAGCTATTTCTTACTTTTTTAAATGTACATCAGATTTCTATTATGAAAAAAATAGTAAGTCTTTTTGGACTGGTATTGCTTTTCACAGCGCTGCAGGCGCAGTTCAAGGTGAAGGATATGAATTCAGAATATTTGTTCCTCTAAATCAGGGTAAAAACAATCGCAACAATGTCAATTGTAAAAAAAGCTTTTGCTTCAATTCTTATTAAATCCATGCTGTTTATTACAGCTCTCTGGATGATTCTATTATCATGCTCACACAACAGCAGCGAACATGCAACAACGACACCTGATACTGACAGTTTAACTCCACCGCATGAAACTGTTTTGGCAAGTCTTCCTGACAACAGTAAGCCGCAGGAAACATATCTTGAAAACTTACCTCCTCCTTTAAAGGTTATTATTCCAACTAAAGCAAGTGGCATTTATCCCGCCGGGAATTCTGGACAAGATCTAAAAATAAGGCTGATACCGGCTAAGGTGCATACTTTAACTGTTGCGAAAACTCATCTGCCTCTTGCTCCTGAGGCACAGGGAGAAGGTTTTTTCACCACCTACAATACTGATAATGGTCTTGCCCTTGATGCAGTGCTCTGCAGCACCCAGGACGAAAAAGGTAATCTTTGGTTTGGCACGGCAGGAGGAGGAGTAAGCAGGTACGATGGTAAATATTTTGTGAATTATACGAGCGCCCAGGGTCTTGCTTATAATACAGTCAATTGTATTGCTATTGATAAACAAGGCAATCTCTGGTTTGGAACCGGGGGTGGAGGTATAAGTAAATTTGATGGGAAAAATTTCGTAAATTATACCACTGCTGAGGGATTGGCAAACAATACAGTGACCTGTATCACCCAGGATGCCAGAGGGAATATATGGATAGCTACTGCAGGAGGAGTAAGTAAATATGATGGGAAAACTTTTACAAATTATACTACTGCCCAGGGACTACCGGATAATTCAGTATGGAGTATTACCAAAGATAAGAAAGGCAATATCTGGTTTGGCACTGTCGGTGGAGTGAGTAAATATGATGGAAAATCGTTTTTGAATTATTCCACCGCTGATGGACTTGCCTCCAATGCGATTCTGTGTTCCATTCAGGATAAAAAGGGAAATCTCTGGTTTGGTATGGATGGAGCCGGGGTAAGTAAATACAACGGGAAAACATTTGTGAATTATGGAACTGCACAGGGACTGTCGCAAAATAAGATAGTAAGTATCCTGGAAGATAATTCAGGAACCATGTGGTTCGGGACCTATGGAGGCGGTGTAAGTAAATACGATGGTAAATCGTTTGTAAATTTTACCACCACCCAGGGACTGGCAGGGAATATCGTGGCAAGTATACTCGAAGACAAAGCAGGGAACCTTTGGTTTGGTATTTATGGAGGCGGGATTAGTAAATACAGCGGGAAGTCGTTCGTCAATTATACAGCCTCCCGTGGTTTGGCCAATAATGTGGTGCGAAGCATCACCGAAGACAAATCGGGAAACCTCTGGTTTGGCACTGACGGCGCGGGTGTAAGTAAATACGATGGAGAATCCTTTGTGAACTATACCACTGCCCAGGGATTGGCAAATAATCTGGCTTACTGTATTACGGAAGACAAGACCGGAAACTTATGGATCGGTACATTCGGGGGCGGGGTGAGTAAATACGACGGAAAATCATTTGTGAATTATACTACCGCTCAAGGATTGGCCGGGAACTTTGTTCAATGTATTACCGAAGATAGTCATGGAAATCTCTGGATAGGTGCAGGCCGGGGAGGTGTAAGCAAATACAACGGCAAATCATTTACGAATTATACAACTAGCCAGGGATTGGCGGATAATTCAGTACAGTGCGTTACTGAAGATAAAACGGGTATCCTATGGTTTGGCACCAATAAAGGCGTCTCGGTATACAATGGGAAATCCTTCGTGAATTATACCACCGACCAGGGATTGGCGAATAATATTGTTAACTGCATCACCGAAGATAATTTAGGAAATATCTGGATAGGCACCGAGGAAGGATTAAACATGCTTAGTAATGAGCATAAAACCCAAATAGTAGGAGGTAGTAATAGAAATGAAATCACAGGACCATTGTTTGAGACTTTTACTACGCGGAATGGGCTTCCCGATAATTATGTTACACAAGTATTACAGCAGGCTGATAATAAATTATATATAGGAACCAATTTTGGAATATGCGAACTGAACTTTGAGGTATTATTGAATAGTCATACAAAAGTATGGCGAGCCGGTAAGATATTTAACACGCAGACAGGATACCCGGTGAAAGATGTAAATTTCGGTCAGCAGGCCATGTTCCGGGACAGCAAAGGCATTATCTGGATTGGTACAGGTTCGGACAAAACAGGATTGGTGCGTTTCGACCCGGGGGAAGTAAAGCTGAACTCCGATCCTCCAGCGCTTGTGATGCAGCACATCAAAATAAATAATGAATCTGTTTCGTGGAGCAATTTACTGCCGGTTACGAGCGGAGAGGAAAAAGCAGCCGGTTCAGGGGCAATTGCAACTCAAGCCAGGATAACAGAAGAAATCACCACTTTCGGGAAAGAATTAAGTGAAAAGGAAAGAAGCGAGATGCGTCAGAAATTCGGAGGCATCCGCTTTGATGGTATCACCAAATGGTACCCGGTTCCTGAAAACCTGGTGCTTCCCCATCAGCACAACAATATCAGTTTTGATTTCAGTGCCATTGATCCTGGTGCATTTCCGCTCATAAAATACCAGTATATGCTTGAGGGATACGATAAAAACTGGAGTCCGCTCAGTAATATCTCAACTGCCAGTTTTGGCAATATGTATGAAGGAACATACACATTCAGACTGAAAGCGCTGAATACTGATGGTGTATGGAGTGTGCCGTTGAGTTATACCTTTAAAGTTTTGCCTCCCTGGTGGCGTACCTGGTGGATGTACCTGGTTTACCTCTTAACTTTTTTGGCCGCTTTGCGTGTGTTTTCGAAGTATCGCGAAAGGAGAATTGTTGAAGAGAAAGAGAAACTGGAATTAAAGGTTATATACAGAACCGAAGCGCTCAATAAATCATTGGATGAACTAAAATCTACACAGTCGCAGCTTATTCAGTCCGAAAAAATGGCTTCTCTCGGTGAGCTAACTGCTGGCATTGCCCACGAAATACAAAACCCGCTGAATTTTGTAAATAACTTCTCAGAAGTGAACAATGAACTGATTGAAGAATTGAAACAGGAAATTGAAAATGGAAATTTGGAAGAAGTGAAATCATTAGCAAACGATATCGCCGACAACGAACAAAAAATTAACCAACACGGCAGAAGAGCTGAATCTATTGTGAAAGGAATGTTGCAACATAGCCGAAGCAGCAGCGGAGTTAAAGAACCAACCAATATCAATGCGCTTACTGATGAATTCTTTCGACTGGCTTATCATGGATTAAGGGCAAAGGATAAATCATTTAATGCCACCATGAATACGACTTTTGATCCATCAGTTGGCAGTATTAATATCATTCCACAGGACATAGGCCGGGTAATTCTGAACCTGATTACCAATGCTTTTTATGCTGTAAACGAGAAAAAACAACTACATCCTGAAGGTTTTAAACCAACGGTTTCAGTGAGCACAAAAAAGATCGGCGACCATGTGGAAATAGAAGTTTCCGATAACGGAGACGGGATTCCAAAGAATATAGTGGATAAAATATTCCAGCCTTTCTTTACTACAAAACCTACCGGGCAAGGAACCGGGTTGGGATTATCAATGAGTTACGATATCGTGAAGGCTCATGGCGGGGAATTGAAGGTGGAGACCTCGGAAGGAGCAGGCTCCAGCTTTATAATATCTATTCCTGTTGATTATCATACAACATAAATAAAAATTTTTGTAACTAATCAGCCTCATCAATTCAATAAAAAAATGAATACTTGCCGCAGATTACGCAGATTACGCAGAAAAATTTAATGCCGGTTTATCTTTTTTTTGCTCTCAAAATTACTGACTACATTTCTCAATCTGCGTAAATCTGTGAAATCTGGGGCAATACAGATAGTTTAAAGGCTGAATAGTTACTAATTTTTTAATAACTTAATCAATTAATCATTAACTAAAACAAAACACTATGAAAAAAACAACACAATTCAGTTTTCTTTTTGCTGCTGTGGCAGCTTTCTCACTTCTGTTTGTTTCGTGTCAACCAGCCAAACCAGACCTGGCTAAAATCCGGACCGAAATACAGGCCATGGAAGACGCTTACGCAGCTGGTTTAAAAGCTAAAGATGCAAATGCTGTTATTGCCTATTATGCTGATGATGCTGTAAGCATGGTGAATAATGCCCCGGTTGCAACCGGACACGATGCACTTTTAAAGATGGCTCAGGATGATATTGACAGTGATACTACCAATTTAACGGAATCCTTCGAAACGGTTGATATTTTTGCTGCCGGCGACCTGGTAGTCGAAACCGGAAAGGCTGCTTACAAGGATGCAGATGGAAATGTAGTAAAAACCGGGAAATATATGTCCCTCTTCGAGAAGAGAGATGGCAAATACCTTTGCATCAGGGATATATACAACGAAGATCAGAAATAAATTGTCCTTGTTTTTGTAAGAAGCATGGTATGCCCTTCAAGGTTTAAAAACCCTTGGAGGGCTTGTTGGAATCAAACGGAGAAGCCGGAAATCATACAG
>JBBSBT010000289.1:0-4946 GCA_038250985.1 Bacteroidales bacterium | reverse complement strand
TGAATTTATTAATGAAAAGCAGTCGGAGTACCCGGATGCTACCGGTGATTTAACCCGTTTGCTTAATGATATCGGAATTGCAGCCAAAATCGTGAACCGCGAAATCCGTCGGGCCGGCCTGGCGGATATAAACGGTTATTTTGGAACAACCAATATTCAGGGCGAAGATCAGAAAAAGCTCGATGTGTATGCTAATGAGCAGTTTATTAATGCACTGAAACATGGTGGCCAATGTGCAGCCCTGGCATCGGAAGAAAATGAGGATATGATCATTTTCGGTAATAAATACTCGATGAACGGGAAATATGTGGTTGCTTTCGACCCGATTGACGGATCGTCAAATATTGAAGTTAATGTTCCTATCGGGACCATTTTTGCCATATATAAAAGGATCTCCACAGTTGGCTCGTCGGGTTCGCTCGATGACCTGTTACAACCCGGAACTCGCCTGGTTGCAGCCGGATATGTGATGTATGGAAGTTCCACTATGCTTGTTTATACTACCGGAAACGGGGTGAATGGTTTTACCTATGATGCAACAGTAGGTTTGTTTTTCCTTTCGCACCCGAATATGCGTATTCCTGAAAACGGCATCATTTATTCCATTAATGAAGCCAACTATGTATATTTTCCTGAAGGGGTGAAGCGATATATAAAGTATTGCCAGGTGGATGATGCGTCTTCCAGCCGACCATATAGCTCGCGGTACATAGGTTCGCTGGTTGCGGACGTTCATCGTAACCTGATTCGCGGAGGTATTTTTATTTACCCGGGTACACTGAAGAATCCGAACGGGAAACTGCGGTTACTTTATGAACTGGCTCCTATGGCTTTTATTGTTGAACAAGCTGGCGGTAAGGCATCTGACGGATTCCGCCGCATCATGGATCTGGAACCTTACAGTCTGCATCAGCGTTCGCCTGTTTTTATAGGCTCAAAAGAAATGGTGTTGAAAGCTGAAGAGTTTATGCAGGAATATTCGAAGGATTTTGTGGAGAAAATGTAAATTGATGTTGGATGTAGGTTATTGGATGTCGGAATGTGGATTTAGAATGCAGATGACACGGGACGAAGGGATTTTCACGGATTTTGGATTTCAGAAAGACCCCCTCTGTCCCTCGGACATCTCCCCCAAGGGGGAGAACCTCAAAAAGACCGATTTTGGTAATATTGGGATTTGGTCCCGATAGCTATCGGGATTGGAATTTGAGATTTTGAATTTCAGAATGAAACAGCGTGATGCATCGCGTCTCTATCAATCAAAAACTAATAATCCCACTCGTTACTGCCGTCTTTACCAGTATTGCTGTATTTTTTGCATTAAATTTCAATAATAGATTCTTGCGGTGGCTATCAACAGTCCAACTGCTTATAAAAAGTTTTTCGGCGATTTCCTGGTTGGTAAGGCCGTCGGCAATCAGTTTGAGCACTTCCACTTCGCGGCGGGTGAGCAAAGGAAGATCGCCGTTTGAAGCAAGTTTACCTTTGAGTAATTCAGCCACACTTTTGCTGATATATTGGTTTCCGCTTAGAACCTGTTTTATCGCTTCCATTATTTCCTGGCTATCGGAACTCTTCAGGATAAATCCGTTGGCTCCGGCTGCCAGCATCTGGTCAGCCACATGGCGTTGTGCGATGGATGTAATTGCCAGTATTTTTAAACCGGCATAGCGCGATTTTGCGATCCGGCAAAACTCAATCCCACTTAAATCGGGAAGGTTAATATCGAGCAGAATGATTTCGGCTTTGTTCCCGTTAAGCCATGCCAGTCCTTCGTGGGCTGTAGTAACATTATAGCATTCCAACTCAAGTCCGGATGATTCGATAAGGTGGTTAAGACTTTCGCAAACAATAGGATGGTCTTCGACAATCAGAGCTTTTTGCATATCAGCAGCTTAATAGTGCAGCTAAGATAATAAAAATTCCACTGTTGCTTCAGTTCCTTGTCCGGGAGTACTTTCTATTTCAAACCCTCCATCGTTGGCCGTAACCCGATCGCGGATACTCACTAATCCTTTTCCGTCACCTGACTTACTCTTAACATCAAATCCTTTTCCATTATCAACAACCTGAATACACACACGTTCAACATCCGCTATCAGCTGAAGGTCAATTTTTGCAGCACCTGAATGTTTCATTGCATTATTAACCAGCTCTTGTGCAATACGGAAAACAGTAAGTTCAAGTTGTGATTCAAAACGCAGATCAGCCCCGAAAAAACTAAAAGTGAGTTCTGTTGCGGGATTCTTGCTCATTTCGCCTATAAAATCATGAAGTGCTGTTTTGAGGCCGTAATGGTTTAATGTTTCAGGCATCAGGTTATGTGCCACCCTGCGCAATTCGCTGATTGAAGTGTCGAGCAGCATTATCGCATGATCAAATGCCTGTGCATTTTCGCTTGTAATTATCGAATTTCCTTTCATAGCTGACAGATTTATTTTAACACCTGAAAGAAGTCCTCCAAGACCGTCGTGCAAGTCGCGGGCCATGCGCGATCGTTCGGATTCCTCTCCTTTTAAAACTGATTTGGTGGCAACAAGCTGCCTTTCTTTTTCGAGTTCAGCAAGCTGTTTCTCCTTAACCAGGAGTCGTTGTTCAATGATAATTTTATTTTTTCGTACATTGTTGAAAATAGAATACCCTAATCCGGCAAGTACCAGAAAAAGGCCTATGAGACTGAATAGTAGAATATTGCGTACACGCTTCTCGGCCGAAAGTTTCAGTATTGCTTTCTCTTTCTTTTCGGTTTCATACTTTACCTGCATATCCTGAAGTGCTTGCTGAAATTCTTTATTCGACTGAATGTTAAATATCTGCCGATACCTGTCGAAATAATACAACGCATTTTTTGCGTCACCAAGTTGAATACCTGCCCTTACAACATTCGCCGCCAGGTTACTGAAAATATTCATATCGGTTGTATCAGTTGCAATTGCTTTGAGAGCGGTTTCTTCACATTCGCGGTAACGCGCCTGGTGGAAATAGATATTTGATAGTGTATTGAGCATGGCTGCAATATCGGCTGGGAATTCAAGTTCTTCGGCAAGTTTTAATCCTTTGCTGGCATACTCTTCGGCCTTTTTATAATCTTTAAAGTGCTCGTAGTAAACCCATGCAATGCCTTGTATAGCAATGGCTTCTTCCTGTTTGTTCCCGATTTTTTGACAAATATCAGCTGCTTTTTGAGCAAAATCCAATGCTTTTGTGTAGTCCTTACGATGAATATAAATCCGGTTTAAACCGTCATAGGCCTGTGCCAATCCTGCCTGATCGTCAAGTTCTTCACTTAATTTCATTGATTGACGAAAATATTTTTCGGCCTCATCAAAATTTTGCATAGCGTTGTTGAGTGAACCAATATTCCCCAGCACAACCCTTACCCGGTCCTTTCTACCTTCTTTTTCAAATATGGGTAAAGCTTTCAGATAGTAATTCAGAGATTTGGGGTAATCGCCCGTTATATTATAGAGATTAGCCATAGCGCCGAAAACCTGTGCCTTTAAAAGATTATTATTTGCTTTTTCAGCCAGGCTCATGGCGTGGTTGTAATAAATAAGGGCAGTATCATATTTGCTTACCATATAATAGGCTACACCCAGGTTACGATAAAGAGTGCCGGTCATAACCAGGTCGTTAGCTTTTTCGGCAAGTTTTATACCGGCAAGTGAAAATTGTTTCGATTTATCAAAATCCAACGAAAGGTAACCCCAGCTTAAATTGTCGTACAATTTGATTTGTTCAGAAGTAGATAATTTCTTCGTATTCAGTATAATTTCGAGCGAATCGAGGTTTGCTGACGAAGAAATATTGGCCGTAGCAACCAGCAATAAAATCAGTAATGTAGATATTCCCAGGTATTTTTTTTTGGCTCTCATATAATTATTTGTATAGTAAAAGTTAGCATGATTTATATAGGTATCAGGTTAAGCCACGATGATTCAAAAATCATCTTACAAATATATTCCACATTTCATTAAAAAAAATCCCTTTTTTAAGGGATAAATCCGAAACCGTTTTTTTATAAATTTACATATCGATAATTGATCCGTATTATTAACATCATAATCCCTATGACTATGAAGCATTTTTCCAGATTACTCTTTCTTACATCTTTTTTATTTAGTGTTGTGATTGTGGCAGCGCAGGAGGACAAGGACGAATCCAGTACCGAAGCTGTGTCTCCGCAAGAAAAACCTACTATGCAAACTTTTTCCAAGTACGACTTTATTCCCGGCGAAAAAGTAATGTTTTATGATGATTTCAGCGAAATTGCTGTTGGCGATTTCCCTCCTAACTGGAATACCAATGCTTCGGGTGAGGTTGTTACAACAAACCTGTTTCCCGGCAACTGGTTTAAAATGATAGGTGAAGGTTCCATCGCTCTGGAAGAAGGAATGAAACTGCCTGATAATTATACTGTTGAATTTGATGTTATTCCGGAACCAAGCGCCGCTAATGACAATGGCTTTGATTTTGGATTTTATATGTATAGCGCCAATAATCCGAAGGACCTGAGTGAAGGTGGTGCTGTACCGGGACTTAACGGCGGGATAAAAATGACTTTTGGATACAGATCCGGTTACGATGCATACAATGAAGAGGGCTACACAATAACCGGAATAAAGGAAGTTGCTGTGATGGAACCTGGTAAAAAGTACCGCATGTCATTCTGGGTTCAGAAAACAAGACTCAGGGTGTACCTGGATGAGACAAAGATCTTTGATTTGCCAAAAGTATTTAACACGGGTATGCGATGTAATATGATGCGTTTCGAATTATGGAATTCAGGCTCACCTATGGTTACAAATTTCCGGATTGCCGGTGGTCTGCCTGATATGCGCAACAAACTTATTACCGAAGGTAAACTGGTAAGCTACGGTATTTATTTTGATGTAAACAAAGATGTGGTGAAGCCCGAATCGTATGGCACGCTTAAAGGAATTGCT
>JBBSBT010000288.1:0-4950 GCA_038250985.1 Bacteroidales bacterium | reverse complement strand
TCCCTGGTTATTTGTTTTTAATGCCAGTTTAATAACGTACTCAGCGATCTGGCTTGCTGAGTTCATGATTGCCATTGCACTTATGTTCGTGCTTAATTTTTTTTGTGCTTCAATGTCGGATGCCAGTTCTGTTATTGCACTGATCAGGTTAGCTTGAGCTTCAGAATCTTTTACCAGTATAGCCGCGTTTCGCGAAGAAAGCGCGAGTGCGTTTTTGGTTTGATGATCTTCGGCTACATTAGGCGATGGCACAAGTATTGAAGGTTTCCCAATGATACAGAGTTCCGAAATTGCTATGGCTCCTGCCCTTGAAACAACCATATCCGCTGCTGCGTAAGCTTTGTCCATTTCTTTAATAAACGGCAGGGTAATGATCCCTTTTGCCTGGTAATCTTTCACAGCGTCAGCTGCTTGTTCAGCGTACGCTTTTCCTGTTTGCCAGATCAGTTGAATGTTAGCGGTGGCCAGTTTCTCTAATCCCGACTGAATGCTCTGATTTATGGTTCTTGCACCTAAACTTCCACCTACAACAAGCAGCGTTACTTTTTCCTCACTAAGCTTATACAATTTCAAGGCGGCTGAGCGGCTATTGTTGTTAAACTCTATATCATTCCTAACAGGATTACCGGTAAGTTTGATTTTTGATTCCGGAAAGAATTTCTCCATGCCCTCATAAGCCACGCATATTATGTCAGCCTTCGACGCCAGCATTTTATTTGTTATACCCGGAAATGAATTTTGCTCCTGGATAAGGGTTGGTATGCCGAGCCATGAAGCCATCCGCAAGGTAGGTCCTGATGCAAAACCACCGGTGCCTATTACCACATCGGGCTTAAATAATTTAATAATTTTACGTGCCTTGTATAAACTTGATATTACTTTAAATGGAAACAGCAGGTTATCGGTGGTAAGCCTGCGTTGCAGCCCGCTGATCCACAATCCTTCAATAGGATATCCGGCCTGGGGTACTTTTTCCATTTCCATCCGGCCTTTTGCACCTACGAAAAGTATTTCAGCGTCGGGCATTTTAACTTTAATGGCATTGGCAATTGCCACAGCAGGGAATATATGCCCTCCTGTGCCGCCTCCGCTGAGGATTACCCGTATGTTGTCAGACTGCTGCATATTCTGATTCAGGTGTTTCTTTTTCTGGTGGGACTTCTGCCTCATCCATTTCTTTACTCACACTTAATATGATACCAATAGCAATACTGGTAAACCAGATACTGGTTCCGCCCATGCTTACCAGGGGCAAAGGCTGACCTGTTACCGGCACCAGGTGCACGGCAACAGCCATGTTTGCAAAAGCCTGTATGATAAGGCTTATGGTAACACCTATGGCCAGCAAGGCGCCAAAATTCCCTGGTGCTTTAATCGCTATCCGTATGCCACGGTAAAGCAAAATAAGGTACATGAGTATTATTATAACCGCGCCAATAACACCATATTCTTCGATAATAATGGCGAAAATAAAGTCGTTGAAAGGATTTGGCAGGAAATTTTTCTGCATGCTGTTGCCGGGAAATTTACCAATGATACCCCCGTTTGCAATAGCAATCTTAGCCTGGTCCACCTGGAATGTCTCATCGCTGTCGCCTTTCCCACCAAAATTCTCGATGCGGTTTTGCCAGGTTCCCAGGCGGCCGCTTGATTTTGGTGAATATAACAGGAAAGTGATTAAAAGGGCTAAGCCGGCAATTCCAATTGCTGCAAGTGTTAAAAGATATTTGAATTTTACACCTCCGATAAACATAAGTACAACGCAGGTTACAAACAGAATGGCTGCTGTTGAGAGGTTGGCAGGTAAAATTAGTCCGCAGATTATTAAAACCGGCAACAGAATTGGTATGAAAGCACTTCTGAGGTCCTTGATATTGTCCTGTTTTTTGGCAAGCATACTGGCTACAAACATAATTAGCGCCAATTTGGCCAGGTCCGAAGGTTGAAACATAATATTTACTCCGGGCAATGTGGTCCAGCGGGCAGCATCGTTACGGACTTCGCCGAAAACAAGCGTATAAAGCAGCAGCGGAGCTGCAATCAGAACAGCCAGCATGGAAATTTTAGCATAATACACATATTTGATTTTATGCGCCGCATACATCAGAACAAATCCAAAAAGCAGAAGCCCGATATGTTTCATTAGATAATACTCCGTATTGCCGTGCTTAAAACGGTAGGCAAGTGTGGTTGTTGAACTGTATACAGCCAGCACAGAGAATACAGAGAGTATTATTACAACTCCCCATATTACTTTATCCCCACGTATTTTCGGTACTATCTGAATCATTTCCAGGTATAATTGTAAAGTGATTATTGTTATAGATTTCTTACAGCTTGCTTGAATTTATCTCCTCGTTCTTCATAGCTTTCGAACAAATCAAAACTGGCACAGGCGGGTGATAATAATACCTTATCGCCTTTTTTGCCAATAGTATAAGCGGTAAGAACAGCCTGTTCGGCAGATTGGGTTTCGTAAATGGCCTCTACCTTATCTGCATAGCGTTTAATGATTTTGCTGTTATCTATTCCCAGGCAAATAATTGCTTTTACTTTTTCAGCTACCAGCTCATCCAGTTTACTGTAATCATTGCCTTTATCGATTCCTCCAGCTATCCAGATTACCGGTGAATCCATGGTTTCGAGTGCATACCATGCGCTGTTAACATTGGTAGCCTTGGAATCATTGATAAAATCAATGCCATGGATGCGTGCAACATACTCGAGGCGATGTGGTACGTTCTCAAAAGAACTCAAGGCCTGGCGGATACTTTCACTGCGAATATCAACCAGTTTTGAGGCTAATGATGCTGCCATCGAGTTGTACACATTATGTTTGCCTTGTAAGGCGAGTTCTTCCAATGTCATGGTAAATGGGTTATTATTTAGGTTTATATGTATTTTTTTTTCAAAACAATATGCATTCGCTGAGGTGTTGCCTGCCTGGCAGGTAGTAGTATAAATGCTGGCTTCCGGCTTACGTCTGCCAACTTCGGTTGCACTGATTTCGTCATCCAGGCAATAAATAAAGGCATCTTCACGCGTTTGATTCTGAGTAATCCTGAACTTCGAGTCCACGTAGTTCTCAAATTTGTAATCATACCGGTCGAGGTGATCAGGTGTGATATTTGTCATTATGGCTATATCGGCTTTAAACTCAAACATGCTGTCGAGCTGAAACGAGCTGATTTCCAACACATACCAATCAAATGTTTGCGTGGCAACCTGCATGGCAAAGCTCTCGCCCACATTTCCGGCCAGGCCCACATTGATACCTGCATTTTTTAAAATGTGATAGGTGAGCAGTGTGGTCGTGGTTTTGCCATTGGAGCCGGTAATGCATATTTTACGTGCATCAGTATACCGTGCAGCAAATTCAATCTCGGATATAACCGGTATCTGCTTTGCCTTGATTTTCTTTACTAAAGGAATTGTCGGAGGAATTCCCGGACTGATGATTACCTCATCTGCAGTAAGAATTTCCTCCTCCGTATGATGGTCCTCTTCGAATGCTATTTCAAAATGTGAAAGAACGTTTTTGTATTTTGCTTTTATTTTTCCGGAATCGGATAACCAAACCCTGAATCCTTGTTTTTTAGCCAGCACTGCTGCTCCTGTTCCGCTTTCGCCTGCTCCCAGTATGGCTATTTTTTTATTCATTCGTCAAGCCTTTACCTGATTTTTAATGTTATGATTGAAATCAGGGCCAATGCAATACCTATGATCAGGAAGCGCATCACAATTTTTGGTTCGGCATACCCTTTTTTCTGATAATGATGGTGCAACGGGGCCATCAGGAAAACCCTCTTGCCCACGCCTGTTCTTTTCCTGGTGTATTTGAAATAGGAAACCTGTATGACTACCGACAGGTTTTCGGCGATAAATATTCCGCAAAGGATAGGGATAAGTAGTTCCTTTCGGATCATGATAGCCAGTACGGCAATGATGCCTCCCAGTGCCAGGCTCCCTGTGTCGCCCATAAAAACCTGGGCCGGAAACGAATTATACCAGAGAAACCCTACGCAAGCTCCCACAAGGGCGCTGATGAAAACTGCCAGTTCGCCGGTATTGGGGATATACATGATATTCAGATAGTCAGCAAATACAATGTTGCCGCTCACCCAGGCTAATAAGCCAAGGGTTATGGCAATTACTGCTGATGTTCCTGTCGCCAGCCCATCCATACCATCAGTAAGGTTTGCTCCGTTCGAAACGGCTGTAATTATCAGGATCACCATCGGGATAAAGATCAGCCATGCATATTTCCGGTAATCATTACCAACCCATTTTAGAAGATAAGCGTAATCGAACTCATTATTTTTTAAGAAAGGAATGGTGGTTTTGGTGGATTTTTCAGATACGGATTTGAATTTTTTGTTGTGATCACGTACCTGCTCGAAGGCCGTAAGTCCGCTCGCCTTTATTTCAGTTTTTCTCTCGGGAACACGCTCACGTATCACGATTTCAGAGTTGAAGTATAAAACTGAGCCTATAACCAGCCCGGCTACAACCTGTCCCAGAATTTTAAATTTCCCGGCAAGTCCTTCTTTATTCTTTTTAAACACTTTGATATAATCATCCAGGAAGCCTATCAGTCCGAGCCAGATGGTTACAAAAAGCATAAGCAATATGTATATGTTCAGAATTTTAGCAAAAAGAAGTGTTGGGATAAGAACAGCCCCCAGGATAATAAGCCCTCCCATAGTTGGGGTTCCGGTTTTTGCCATTTGCCCTTCGAGACCAAGTTCACGTACCGTTTCGCCGATTTGTTTGGCACGCAGGTAATTGATGATCCTCTTTCCGTAGATTAGGGAAATGAAAAGGGAAAATATCGTTGCCATGGCTGCACGAAACGAAATGAACTGAAACAGTCCGGCCCCGGGTATATTGTGTGCTTTATCAAGAAATGTAAACAGATAATACAGCATCTGGCTTGTTTTTATGAGTTGA
>JBBSBT010000287.1:0-4957 GCA_038250985.1 Bacteroidales bacterium | reverse complement strand
ATTCAGGTCGATGTAGTCATAGCGGAAGGCTAATTCAATATCGCCCCATTCTTTTCCACGTGTGACCTGTGTGAATTCTCCTTCTTCGTTGTTGTAATTATAATTGCCACCGAAAACGAGATACGAAACCGATGCAAACAAACCACTGGCCTGGTAGTTTTTAAAACCGGCTTTCCGGTTTACTTTTGTGCTCAGGTATTCACTTGCAAATTTGATATTCTTATAACTGGCTGCCAGTTCACCACCAAACAATACATTTGATTCTACGTTAGGAATGTCATCTGAGTCTAGAAATTTCTTACGACTGATGTTAGTCATATCTCTCATTGAAACGCGATAGGTGTTTGGAAATTCCCAGCTTGTTTTTGGAGTGCGGTACGAAGCCGAAACTCCCAGGTGGACAAGTTTTTTGTCTTTATTAATCGGGCGGAAAACAGCTTTCCCGGTAAGTGAATATCCTTCATCGGTGCCGCTTGCTTTATTTATATCTTGTGTATAAGTTGTAACTTCAAGATTTTCAACATCATTAAAATGAATGCCGCCGATAACCAAATAACTTTTACCCCATTTCGAGAAATTAAATCCTAATTGGCGGGCCGGGGCAAACCCGGTCATAAAAGGCTCCTCAATAAAAGTCTGGTACCTTGATGTTGTAGTTGTTTCCATTGATATCGGTTCTTTAAAATAACCGGCTTTGAAATAATAATTATGCTCATCTGAGCGATAACCGATAAAAGCATCTTTTACATCGAGTGATCCTCCTGCAAAGTTTAAATCTACTTCACCTGTCCAATGTTTGTAAAGGATAGTTTTCATTGCAAAACGTAAGCGCCGGATGGTTAAGCCGTCACCAAGCGCGTTTAAGGTGTTTTTGTCAAAATAGTGAGCTCCGTCAAAATTTACCCTTAAATCGAACCAGGTTTTCATACTCTGATCTTTTGATTCGAATACCAGTATGCCATTTCTGTTTTCGGCAGTGAGCGGAACACGTTGCACTATCTGGCCATACGAATTGTACCTGATAGTGTCATTTTCTTGTCCATTAACCAGTTTGCTCCCAAGCAGTGCTGTAAACAGGAGCAAGACCATTAAACTTTGTTTAGTTGTTTTCATACATAAAAGGATTAGATTTATAGGTTGTTTATAAAATTATTGAGGGTTTTATCTTTATCAATGTTCATTTTTTTCTTAAGTCGGTATCTGGCAACTTCAACACTTTTAGGTGAGATATTCAATAAGGTTGATATCTCTTTTGTTGAAAGATTAAGCCGTAAAAGACCTGCTAATCTTTTCTCCAGGTTGGTGAGATCCGGGAAACTGGTTTTAAGCTTCAGGTGAAAGTCTTTATGAATTTCTTCAATTTGCATATAAAACTCTTTTTTTTCCTGGGGGAACGACATTTTCTGCTTGATTATAATTGATAATCTGTTCAGACGTTCAATCCTTTCTTCATTATCGGTGGTTTTGATTGCATCATTAATTCCTGTGGAAATTTTTTCAAGAAATGTTATTTGTTCACTGATATTCAGCGCTATATCCATAAACTCTTTACGTTTCGCCTGTAATTTCAGATTCAGTGATTCATTTGCAACAGCAAAGTTTCGCATTTCGAGTTCATTCATCGCTTTCTCCGCAAGATATAACTGGTTTTGTTGAACTAATGTGTCCTTTTCTGCTCTTAATCTTAATTTTTGTTGTCTGAAAAACAGGTATATCAGGATCAGGATAATAACTGCTGAAAGAAATATTATACCAGGAAGTATCATATTTATTCTTGGATTCTGATATACCAGGTTTTGAAATTCAGGTGATTGAATGGTTGAAAGTGAATTCTCATGCTTGATCGGGAACTGGAAAACTTTATGAATTATAAAAATTAAACTATAGCTTAATAGACCTGCTCCAATTGGTGCTGTTATCCAGCCCAGTCCAATTCCCGCAAGAGTTTTAGTTTCAATTTCCCGTGCGCCTTTAACAAAACCGATTCCAATAACAGAGCCAACTGCAATTTGTGTGCTGGATACAGGTACCAATGGAAAGGATGGCAGGCCGGCAGAAATCAACAGATTGGCGAGCCATGAGGATGAAAATAAAAATAAAACGACGGCTTGAGCAGCCAAAACTACAACGGTGGTTTCCGGAGCAAGGGACAGTATTCCGTTGTCTTTTTCACTTAATGACTGCCAGTTTTTTGAGTAAATTCCAATAACAATTGAGATACCTCCAATCAGGAATAATATCTGGATTCCACTTATTGAAAAGATTCCAAAATCAACGAATAAGTCTGGAGCAAGGTTGGAGAATATGCCCACAACATTTCCAATATTATTTGCACCTAATCCGAATGCGGCAAAACCAATAGCAAAAATCATCGCTATCCTTAGGTAAGAGTTAAGTTTAATCAGATGAATCCTTGATTGTTTTAAAAATCTACGCAAGGATACAAAAAACAACATACCTAATCCCATGCCCAGCATTGGCGCTAAAAGCCATGATAAAATAAACCTGGAAAGCAGGCTCCAATCTGTTGTTGCATGAATATAAATGCTCCAACCCATCATTCCTCCAACAATTGCCTGGCTAGTCGATACAGGAAGTTTGATTTTTATTAGAATAAGCACAACAATAACAGCACTCAGCGCAACTGTGAAAGCAATTACCGGTTCCGAAATATTTCCTAAACTATGTATCGTTTTAGTTGTACCTTCTCCCTGGAATAGGGCACCCAGTATAATGAACAAGCTTGCAATGAAAGCAGCTGTTTTAAAGTTCAACATTTTTAAATTAACGGCCGAACCATATATATTAACAGTGTCATTGGTGCCTAACAGCCATCCAAGGTACAAGCCACTTACAATAAAAAAAAGTGCGAACGTCATTGTTTGTTAAATTGCTTGTTTCAAAGCCATTATTGAGAGCAGGTCGGCTGCATTTTTAGCTACATCCGATAGTATTTCTATGTGAAGAGTGAAATACCTCAGATGTAATTTTTCGCTAAGTTTCAATTGGGGGATATTCTGAAATACTCTTCTTTTTATTGAACTGGCTAGTTTATCTGTTTCTTTTTCGTACAGATAAACCCTGTGTAATTTTTCTTTCACTGAGTCCGGATTTATAAAATAATCCCTTGCAGCAGGAATTAAGGAATCAATGGCTAAGACAGAAAGCTCAGTCAACTTTATCAGGTCCTGGTTTAATTCACTTGGAATAAACGGAACTTCCACATCAAACTCATAAAGATTGGTTTTAGCTAAATCAATAATGTTGTTAAGCTCCTCCAGGAGCTTAAGGATATCACCTCTCAGCTGCGGCATTAGAGATTGTGTATATAAAATATTCTCAATCTCTCTTTTCTTTATATCGGCCTCGGACGACAGATTTGACAGGGTTTTAAGATTATCCTCAAAATTCTCCCGGTTCCCCAGCAAATAATTTTTCACTCCGTCTTTGAATATCAGGCTGCCTTGATCAATTAAACTCAGAAATTGTTCGATTATATCAATCGATTTATTTGCATGTTTGAAATTAAACATTGTATTAGCTTAATTTTTAAAATAGGATGCTAAATTACATTTATTTTGTTTGATTGTTTTACTGATATAGTGTCTAACTTTAATATGTATTTTATCATGTAGTGTGAATCAAAATGATAAAATAATGAAAATGAGAATAATAAATATATTATGTAGTTATATGTCAATTATATTATTAAAAAAAGAAGTGTATATGTAGTGTTTATTAATTAATTAAAGTACTGTTTTAAAAGTGAGAGATTATGGATTTTGCTTTCTGCTTTTTCTGTGTTCTAATGTTTATATTCTTATAGAAATCAGGTTTATCTTTTTAAGATATAATTCTTTCAAGTGTCAAGGAAGAAGCCCGGGAACCTGGCAGAGTTTACTACTCACTATTGGGAACTGATTGTACGTCCGGCCTTACGGTTTATTGAAGCACTAACAGGCATAGTATAGTGCCACTTGCAATTGAATTGTTTTGACTGGGCTTGTTGCCGAAAAATGGAAGGCGTTTTTGACGCTGATTCGAATGATGATTATGGTGTCAGTTGATCCGGTAATTTTAATAAATAATAATATGGTATGATACTTCAATTAATTAATACATTCATCAATATGTCAGATTATTCTAAATGCTATTCTGGATTTTGGGTTAATCCAAACAATAATTTATGGTTTAGTGTTAAAGCAAAACTGCTGATCCTTTCAGCCTAAAGCGAAAGAATCAGCAGTTTTGGAATATGAATAACTAGTGTTTGTTTATCTGACTACAACTTTATAAGTCTGAATTGTTTTACTGGTTTTATTCATCGTTTTTATTAGGTAAATTCCTTTCGGCATATCTGATAAATCAACGGAAGTAACTCCCTGGTCAGAGTTCACTGATTTAACCTGTTTGCCTATGGCAGACATGATTGTGATCTCGAGTAATTGGTTCGAAGGATTCGAAATGTAAAGTTTATCACTGGTTGGATTTGGATAGACTGTTATTCCGTTTTGCAATTTAGGTGCAACTGCAGTATGTAAAATACAACCAGTACCTGGAGTAGCATATATTGTGGTAGCCTGAAGTGTGGTGAATTCGTCAAGTGATGCTTCCCAACTGCTTGCAAGGCTGTTATCCAAATTAGGATCACAAAGTGTAAGCGATGAGCCTCCTCCATCAGCAGCGGTTGGCCAAGGTGCTGTATCCGTATAGAGAACGGAATCAATAAGCTGGCCGTTACTATGATAAAGTTTTACCTGGTCTGATGTGTTTCCGAAGTTGAATTTCCCGGTTCCGCCTCCAAGTACATCACAATTAGGTACAAATGGGAAAGACCCTAAAGTGGAAGTTTCAATAGTGAAGTAGGCACCCGGAGCAATTATTGATCCTGAAGGAATAACCATAGGATCTGGAATATGCAGAGGGTCAGAATCAAGGATATAATATCCTGACATAT
>JBBSBT010000286.1:0-4974 GCA_038250985.1 Bacteroidales bacterium | reverse complement strand
TTCAAAAGTGCCGGAAAACTAAATAAATATTCTGTACCGGGAGCCGGCCTGAAATTCCAGGCATTATGGGCTTCGCTACTTTGTTTGTCAGGCTCGTATTCGAACCTGCTCGACTATGTTGTATTCGCGGTATTGATTTTTTATGTGCTTACTATTGCCGGTATTTTTGTGCTTCGTCGTAAAAAGCCTGATGCAGAACGGCCGTATAAAACTTTTGGCTATCCGTTTGTTCCTATTATTTACATGGCATCTGCATCCCTTGTAATGCTTGTATTGCTTATTTACAAACCGAATTATACCTGGCCCGGATTAATAATCGTTTTACTCGGAGTTCCTGTGTTCTATATCTGGCAGAAATGGGGCCATAAGGCGCCGGATCAATAAACGTGATACCTGAACGGATAATTTACTGTCGTTCGCGTATTATTTATTATTCTTTTTTAAATATCTGTTTTTATGTCCAACAACATAAGTAATTATTTTAATTTCAATAAGGGTGAACGGATCGGTATTCTGGTGGTTATAGCTATCATCCTTATTGTTATGGCTTTACCCTATTTAATTAAAGTGACCAAAACTGATAACAATGAAGAATTTCTGCGCTTTGCAAAAGACATAGAGCTATTTGAACAAAGCCTTAAGAATGCGGCTGATTCTGCAGACGAGGCACGCAGGCTTGATTTTCAGCAAATGGACCGCTCGGTTGCCGAAAATAAGTTATCGCCTTTTCCTTTTAACCCTAACCTGCTGCCCTCCGAGCAATGGAGTAAAATGGGATTAAAGGACTGGCAAATAAAAGTGATCAAGAAATATGAAGCCAAAGGAGGCAAGTTTTATAAGAAAGAAGATTTTAAACGTATGTTTTGCATCACACCTTCTGAATACGAAATTCTTGAGCCCTATATTTCAATCCCGGAACATAAAAATGAATATGCTGAGCGCAAACCAGAAATAAAAGAAAGTAAGAAAAGGATAATGGTTGATCTGAATACTGCAGATTCAGTTACCCTGCTTACACTATACGGAATAGGCCCTTCGTTTGCAAAACGGATCATAAAATACCGTAACCTTTTGGGCGGTTTTTACAGCAAAGCACAACTTCTGGAAGTGTATGGATTTGACCAGGACCGGCTGGATAAAATTGCTGATTATTGTGATGCCAGTGAAGACGGAATCAAAAGAATAGACGTGAATACTATCAAAACTGACGAATTGAAAAAACATCCATACTTCGATTATTATACTGCGAAAGCCATTGTCGACCAGCGGATTATACTTGGTAAATACTCTTCCATGGATCAGGTAAAAGCCTTACCCCTGATACATGAAGATTTATTTGCTAAAATCCGCCATTACCTGCTTATTAAATAAACACAAAATTAATCTGCCTGAAAAAATGAGGTTACTTCCTAAAATAATACTGCTTTTCCTGGTAATCGTTTTTAATCCGCTTATGCTTATTGCACAGGATGAAGCAGCTCCTTTGATTAAAAAAATGCAGGTTGCTACCGGTAACCAAAAGGCAGATCTGCTTAATGAAATATCGGTTGTTTACAGGAAAACGGACAGGTTTAAGGCAATGGATTATGCGAGGCAGGCTTATGAAAATTCGGTTGAAAATAATTACCTTCCAGGCAAGGCACTTGCAAAAAAGAATGAGGGTATATGCTGGTTTTTTGTCGGGAACATCGACTCAGCTGCAATCTGTTATAATCAAGCTCTTGAAACGTTCACCAAACTAGCTGATAAAAAAGGGATGTCGGCATGCTACAATAACCTTGGACTGATTAAACAGGAAACAGGAAAATACGACGAAGCGTTAAAATTCTACCAGCAATCTGCGGATATGGATCATGAGCTTGGTGATGAGATTGGAGTGGCTCTTACTCTTGAAAATATGGCTGACATACACATATATCGGGGCGAATATAAAAAAGCATTGGCTCTAACTAACCGGGGTCTCAGTGTCTATATGGAGCAGTCGTACAAACCAGGAATTCTGACAAGTTATATTAACCGGGGAGCTGAAAATGAATACCTGTTAAGATTTGATGAGTCGGTCCGCGACTATACTGAGGCTCTGAGGCTTGCCAGGGAGTTGAATGAAAAATACTATGAAATTATGGTAAACAGCAATCTTGGCGTGATGTACTGGCATTGGAAGAAGCCGGAAATCGCCATGCAATACCTCACCACAGCACTCGAAATGAGTGATGAAGCTGACGATGCGTACAATATTGATAATACGCTGAAAACTATGGCTGAGATTTATACTTCTCAGAAACAATATATCCTGGCGAATGAAATTTACCAGAAAATTTTAAACAGGAATGTGGAAATCGAAAATAAGAGACAGGTTGCCGCAATATTGACCGCCATCGGACGAAACCTGCTTGAGCTGAACGAAATTGATAAAGCCAGGGGGTATTTAAATAAAAGTCTTGAAATTACGACCGGTTTGAAAGTCCCTTACGAATTGATGGAAAACTATCGTAATCTTTCCTATGCAAATGCAATACTTCATAATTTCAGGGCTGCCGACAGCCTGCAGGATTTATTTGCACAAACATACACTCAAATCTTTAACAGCGATTCCATAGCAGACAGCAGGAAGGTTAAAACCCCGGATGAAGAAAGAAACACTGATTCAGTTTCAGATACAGCCAGATGGGTAATAGCTTTTTTATTGCTGGTATTAATTATAATGATGTCTGTTTTTGCTTATCGAGGAAATAACAAGGAGGTATTAAAATGAGTAAGCCTGGCATTATGTCTCAGGCAGCCTGCAAAAACAAATGTGGGGTAAAAAGTTCAGGCGTGAACCGACACGATAATAACACTGTAAATTCAGGACTCATGGATTAAAAAATATGCTCTGGTATTCTGCAATGATGGTTTCTGAATTATCGGATTATACCCTTTATCTTTGTAGCGAATGAACAGAAAAATTGAACTACTGGCGCCGGGCGGAGACGTCGATTCCATAAAAGCTGCAATAGCTGCCGGAGCAGATGCCGTATATTGTGGTCTTGATAAATTTAATGCGCGAAACCGTGCTGCAAATATCAGTTTCGACGACTTGAACGGGATTTTACATCTCGCTCATAAAAATAAATGCCAGGTTTTCCTTACTCTTAATATACTGATTGTTGAAAGCGAAATCCCGGCTCTGATAAGCGTTTTGAACAAATTAGTAAATACGGCTATCGATGGTATTATTGTCCAGGATTTAGGGATGCTTTATCTCGTATCCAACTATTTTAAGAACCTCAAAATTCATGCTTCCACCCAGCTTACTACGCATAATGAAGGCCAGATTGAGTTTTTAAGTAAACTGTCAGTTACACGGGTTAACCTTTCGCGGGAGCTGAATTTAAATGAAATAAAAGTTTTAACGTCTGTTGGACATAAACATAATCTATTATCCGAAGTGTTTGTACATGGGTCCAACTGTCTCAGTTTTTCAGGCATTTGCTATATGAGCTCCGTGCATGGCGGAAATTCGGGCAACCGCGGCAGATGCAGCCAGCCATGCCGTGATCAGTATTTAACTACTCCGGCAGGCAGGGATTTCCCGTTGAATCTTAAAGACAATTCTGCTTATTCCGATTTAAAGGAATTATCTGATGCCGGTGTTGACGCTGTAAAAATTGAAGGCCGGATAAAGAAGTTTCATTATGTGTATACGGTGGTTGATGCCTGGCGTAAACAACTCAGGAGTTTTTACGATACGAATGAACTGCTCAAAGATAAAAGCGCTCTTTATAAGGTATTTAACCGTGATTTTTCGGATGACTGGTTAAAAGGAACTATTACAAGAGATATGTTTATTGATAATCCGCGCGATCATTCAGCGATTTATTTGTCGGGAATAAATGGTAGCATCACTAACGAAAGCATTGAAAAAGCGAAAGGTGATATTTATAATGAACGAACCGGAATTATAACAGATGTTGATGATAAAATTGCACTTTTAAGCATAGCAAAAGAGCCTTTAATTATCAGCCTTTCCGGGAAATGCGGCACACCACTTAAGGTGACGGTTAAAACAGCCGACACTGAATTTGAAGTGTTTTCGGAAATAAACCTGGCAGCTGTTGACACACAAGCATTGAATTATGAAACCATTTTCAGCAGGCTGAAAGTCATAAATGAAACGGAGTATTTTATTGAGCAACTGGATCTTAGCAATCTCGGTAAAAATGTTTTTATACCGTTCAAAGAACTGACAGCAATTAAGAAACGACTACTGTTTATCCTTATGGGTTCCCGCGAATTTATTGATCCCATCGCAGTTCCCGTTGTGAAAAAGACAAAAGACGAAAACATTAAACTGTCTCTATCCGTATTAATATCATCCCGGGATGATATACATCTATGTAACGAAACTTCTGCAACAATTTATTTTCAACTCCCCGGTTCTTTAAAGAATAACCTGGCGGAGTATTGCGATCTATTTATTGAAAACAGTAAATTAATTCCCTGGTTCCCTTCCGTTTTGATAGGTGATGACTATCATGCTGCTGTTGAATTGCTTAAGCGGGTTAAGCCAGAGCGTATTGTTACAAATAATACAGGAATAGCTTATGAGGCGTTTAAAAACGGGATTGCCTGGATTGCCGGTCCCTATCTGAATATTGTGAATTCCTTTGCTTTGTTAATGCTGAAAGAAAATTTCAACTGTGTGGGTTCGTTTATTTCGAACGAAATCAGTAAAATCCAGATACAGCGGATTAAAAAACCCGATGATTTTGAACTTTATTACAGTATTTATCACCCCATTGTGCTGATGACGAGCCGGCAATGCCTTTTTCACCAGGTTACAGGGTGTGAAAAACACAGGATGGATGATACCTGTATAGAGCAGTGTGAAAGAAGCTCGCATATCACCAATCTGAAAAAGGAAGTTTTTCGGATTGAGAAATCCCCGGGTAATTATCATACGATTTATAATGAAGTTGATTTCCTGAATAC
>JBBSBT010000285.1:0-4986 GCA_038250985.1 Bacteroidales bacterium | reverse complement strand
TTTGTCGGTATAGCCATATAACAGGTCAAATTTAACCCTGTATTTTTCTTTCAGAAATTTACGTTTTACTTTGAGTGTTGGCGAGAGCTCACCTGTTTCGGGAGTCCAGTCGGCACAGGTGAGTTCAAATCTTTTTACCTGTTGATGATTTCCCAGGTTTTTGTTGATTTTATCCACTTCCTTTTGAAAGCGTTCAATGACTTTCGGGTTTTGAATCAGGTCTTTGTTATCATGAAATTTGATTCCATATCTACTACACCATGCATGAAGAAAATGGAACGTCGGACAAATGATGGCTGCTGCATATTTCTCTCCTTCACCAACCACCATTATCTGTTCAATAAAAGAGGATTCCTTAAACCGGTTTTCCACCACTTGTGGTGCTACATATTTCCCGGTACTCAATTTGAAAATTTCTTTTTTCCGATCGGTGATTTTCAGGATATTTAAATCATGCAATTCACCTATGTCGCCGGTATGAAACCAACCTTCACTGTCGATGACTTCATTGGTAAGGTCTTCAGCTTTATAATATCCCATCATCAGATTCGGGCCTTTCATAAGGATTTCTCCATCCTCGGCTATTTTTACCTCTACATTATCCAACACAGGACCTACAGTCCCAAATTTCATGTATGGGTAGTCGGCATGGTTAACAGAGATCACCGGAGATGTTTCGGTTAAACCGTATCCTTCCATAATCGGGATTCCTGCTCCGTTAAAAACCTTTGCAAGACGTTCCTGCAATGCTGCACCACCGGAAATAACAACCTTTATATTTCCGCCAAGAGCCACGCGCCATTTGCTGTATATTAGTTTGCCGGCGATGGAGCGTTTGAGTTCATAAAACCAGCCATTGGCATTATTCAGTTCATACTTCAAACCAAGATCGACAGCCCAGAAGAACAGTGCTTTTTTTATGCCAGTCAATTCTTTGCCTTTCAACAGTAGTTTGTCATACAATTTTTCAATAACCCGCGGTACACTGGTAAATCCCTGCGGATGTATTTCACGCAGATTTTCACCAATAGTTTCGATACTTTCGGCATAATATACTGACGTGCCTTTGTTTTGAACCAGGTAATTAACCATACGTTCGAGTACATGGCAGAGCGGAAGAAAACTCAGGAACCGGTCTTTATCATCAACAGGTAAAATTTCGGTTGTTCCCTGCACGTTCGACATAAAATTCCGGTGACTGAGCATAACGCCTTTGCTTCTTCCTGTAGTACCGGAAGTATAGATAATTGACATCAGGTCATCCTCGCCGATGTTTTTTTTAATCTCAGCTAATTTTTCAGGAACCTGATTTTCCGAACCAAGCTTTAATAGCTTATCCCAGTTTGATGCCCCGGCTACCTGATCGATTGTGTAAAGATGTTGAACGTTAGCAGCTTTCTTCACCAGTGGCTTGATTTTAGCATAGAACTCCTCGGAGGAAACAATCACCATTTTGGCATCCGAATGGGTGAGAATATGTTCATATTCTTCTTTTCCAATGTTGGGATAAACAGGTACATGAACCACACCTACCTGGCTCATACCCATATCCAGAAAGTTCCATTCGGGCCTGTTGTTGCTGATGGTGATTATCTTATCACCCTTCATAAACCCGGATGCCAGCAAGCCAAAACTCACCAGGTCGGTCATCCTTTTATATTCGGCAGTAGAGAATTTTTCCCATTTCCCGTTTCGCTTTATGGCGAGCGCATCTTCTTTGGAATACTTTTCAACCAGCTGCGACAAGATGTCAAATGTTCTGAGTACGTTCATAGGATCAGGGATTTAGAGGGTTATAATTGATTTTTTGGTTTAAATGTCCAGGTGAACCAAAAACGAGCCACCACTTCACCATTGGTGTCAATGCCTTCAGTAAATACTTCAACGGATTGTCCTTCTTTAGTATCAATGCTTTGCGCGATGGTTTTTTCCAACAATTCTCCTTGCACGCAGGTAAATGTAATGCGTGTTCTGGCTTTTTTTACAAACTCGGCTTTTACTCCCAGCACCAGCATGGAAACGGGAAGTGGATTTTTCTCTACATGAGCCATGGCCAGTATCCCGGTCGAAAGTTCAGCCGCCATACTCAGGGCGGCAAAATAGATAGACCGGAAAGGATTTTTGTTCATAAAATTATACGGCAACGAAATAGAAGCTTTTCCCAGATTCATCTCGTCAATCCTAAGCTTTGCAAAAAAGGCCAATGGTAGTTTCCATAACATGAAAAGCCTCATCCTGAAAGGACTGTTTGCCAGTTTCTCGATTTTGTTTTTGCTTTTCATGAACCGATTATCTTAAAATTCCGGAGCGGGGATTTCCTCGCTCCGGTGTTTGTATTTAACCAATCTTTTTTTAGAAAGGGTAGTGGTTTTCTTCGATCATGTGATTGGCAATGCGGCGGCGGGCAGCTATTGCATTTACATTGGCCGATTTGGTAAAGCGTTTCATACCCATGAGCATGGCTTGCTGCTCGTCTGCAGTGGCAAAGGCATTCACTGCGTCAACGCCTGATTTATTGATCTTTCCGGCCACATCGTAAAAGAATACATCTGTCATATCCTTAAACAGGCTCAGTTTTTCTTCGGTGAGTGTTGCACTTAGTTTTTCTGTGCGCAACAAGCACGATTCGGCAGCATAAGTATACATGATCATGTCGGCCAGTGCCATAAGGATTTCCTGTTCTTCAGCAAACTTGTCCATGTATTTCTGGATAGCTGCGCCGGCTACCATGAGAATCGATTTTTTGAAATTCACCATCATTTTCTTTTTCGTTTCAAAATAATCCGTCGAAACCGAACCAAAATCAGGAATTCCCATCAGTTCTGCGCCCACAGCTTTGGCAGGGGTAAGCAGGTCGATTTCACCTTTCATCGCCCGTTTCAGCAATTCGCCCACAATTACCATCCGGTTGATTTCATTGGTTCCTTCAAAAATACGATTGATACGCGAATCGCGATAAGCACGTTCCACCGGGGTTTCAGCCGAATATCCCATGCCTCCGTATATCTGTACGGCTTCATCCACAACATAATCCAAAACTTCGGAGCCGAACACTTTGGCAATACTGGCCTCGATGGCATATTGCCGGATACCTTCAACAGTGGCCTTGCCTTTATCCATACCCTGGTCCTTCAGTAGTTTGACGGCATCGTCTATGTTTTGACTTGCCCGGTAGGTCAGCGATTCGGAAGCAAAAGTGCGGATGGCCATTTCGCCCAGCTTCCACTTAATGGCTCCGAAAGAGGAAATAAAGGTGCCGAATTGTTTCCGTTCATTTGAATAATTCAGTGCATGATCTATGGTGCCTTTACATGCTCCAACGGCTGCTCCTGAGAGTTTAATACGTCCTAGATTCAGTATATTCAATGCGATTTTAAAACCTCCATCGCGTTCGCCAAGCAAATTAGCTGCTGGTATAACGGCATTATCAAAATATACCTGCACGGTTGAAGAGCCTTTGATACCCATTTTTTCTTCGTCGGCACCAATGGTGATGCCGGCCGTGTTGGTTTCAACGATAAAAGCACTCAGGTTTTTATCATCCCCGATTTTGGCAAATACAATCAGCAAATCAGCCACACCGCCATTGGTGATCCAGATTTTAACCCCGGTCAGCGCATAGGTCGATCCGTCCGCACTTAATACAGCTTTCATTTTCCCGGAGTTAGGATCCGATCCTGCATCTGCCTCGGTAAGGCAATATGCACCGATAAACTCACCACTAACCAGTTTGGGAAGATATTTTTTCTTTTGTTCTTCAGTTCCGTAATATAAAATAGGAAGCGTTCCTATGCCAGTATGTGCGGAATAGGCTACGGCAAAACTAAAGCCTTTACCCATTTCCTCCACGGTAAGCATGGAAGTAACAAAATTTTGTCCAAAGCCCTCATATTCTTCCGGCACCGAAATGCCCAGCAGGCCTAAGTCACCCGCTTCTTTAAGCAATTTGGAGAGCAAAGCGCGGTCATGTTTTTCAAGTTGTTCCACTTGCGGAAGCACCTGCGTATCGGTAAAATCCTTACAGCTTTGCGCCATCATGCGCTGCTCTTCATTAAATTCTTCAGGAATGAATACGTCTTGTGCCAGGGTTTCTTTTATTAAGAATTCTCCTCCTTTTAGCGATTTATTTTCTGACATGGGGTTATTTTTTTTAAATGATATCTTAAAGTTTGTTTTTTTTAAAGCATTTCAAATATTCCTGCACCGCCTTGGCCTGTGCCGATGCACATGGTGACCATACCGAATTTTCCTCCAGTCCGTTTCAGTTCGTGAAGCAACTGAACTGTGAGTTTGGCACCTGTAGCACCAAGCGGGTGGCCCAATGCAATAGCGCCGCCGTTCACATTCACTTTGCTTTCATCCAGGCCCAGTTCTTTAATCACAGCAATGGATTGCGATGCAAATGCTTCGTTAAGTTCGATGCAATCGATCTGATCAAGTGTCATTCCGGCATGTTTCAATACTTTTGGGATGGCAACCATGGGGCCTACACCCATTTTATAAGGTTCAACACCTGCTACCTGGTAGTCAACCAGTCGGGCGATGGGTTTGAGGTTAAATTCTTTGAGAATTTTTTCAGAAACTACCAGTACGAAAGCAGCACCATCCGACATTTGTGAGGAGTTTCCGGCAGTGGAAAATCCGTCGGCAGCAAAGGCAGGACGTAGCTTCGACAGTCCTGCAAGGTTAGTACCTTTGCGGGGACCTTCGTCTGTGTCAAATACCTTTTCTTTGGTAATAAGTTTGTCGTTTACCACTATATTTTCTTTAATGATGAACGGTACAATCTCTTGTTTAAATTTACCTGCTTCGATGGCCGCCAATGCTTTTTCGACCGACTTCACTGCAAACTGATCCTGGGCTTCACGGGAGACGTTATACTCTTTTGCTACCATTTCGCTGGTGAGTCCCATGTTTAAATACCATTTCGGATGGTTTTTAGCAATTTCGGGATTGGGAACCTGCCGCCATCCTCCCATAGAAATC
>JBBSBT010000284.1:0-4992 GCA_038250985.1 Bacteroidales bacterium | reverse complement strand
ACGCATTCCGGCTTTTCTCAATCTTTCATTCAGTAGAGATCCATATCCCCCTCCGGTTATAAAGTTTATAAACGTAGAGTAGTCATTTGCAATGACAAAGAATTTAGCTGCCTTATCAATGGTTGCCCTGGTAGTTTCATCGTTTTGATTTGCCGCTATTGCCTGGATAATATTCACCTCAGTTGCACCCTGTGCCAGTAATTTTGTTTTTGCATCAGTTGCTCTCGACAAATCACTGCCGCTTACTATTACAATTACATCATCCTTACTACCGGTCTGGTTAACATAGAAATTGTATGCATCATCCGAAGGATAATCTGTTCCGCTCAATAAAATGGTTAATACGGCATTTTCCTCTGCTACCGGAGGCTGAATGAATTTATTCAAACCGCTGCTTATGCCTGTTTTTAAATCGATGGTACACCCATGGGTTAACTGCGAATATTTCATATTTTTTGCCTGCAGAAGTGCAACAGTTGTATCATAAGGTTGGGTTGCATCCATGTTATAATAAAAACCTACGGCGCCTGTTCCGAAAACTGAGGCTTTCCCTTCATCATCAATGCAAAGTGCTGTATGGTCGTCCACCCCGATTCCTATGGCAATTTCCTTTGTTTTTTTATACCAGGAAGCCAGAAATGACGGTAATCGTCCGAACCGGCCCCGCTCGGCAACATGCGTGTCGAAAATGTACTTTTTGGGAAGTGTATTCAGGAAATCGTTTTCCAGCGTTATCTGGGAAGAATATGCATCCGGAAGAGCATAAGCCGGATCAACCGAAGCTACAACAGCCGTATAAACTATAGGTGAGAGAATTGCAGTTCCGGCTGAAGTTCCGGAAAGTACCCCACCCTTATCGTAAATATATTGAAGTGCTTCCTGGGTCTTGGTGCCTTTGTAATACTGGTAATATTTCGCCTGGTCGCCTCCTTTAATAAAAACGCCATCATAGGTGATAAGCGTATCGTATATTGATTGCAAATCAGCAGCGGTACGGCTTGAAATCACTATATTTATTGAAGCAATCGCCCCAAAACCTTTGAAGTAATTTGGAATCCAATCGGTAGCGGCAGCATCATAGCTGACTACTGCAATTCGCTTGTTCGTCGCATGCTCAACAACCCAGCGGTAAGGCGCATCGCTCCATCCACCGGCAACCTCACCGGCTCCACCTGCCAGCATCAGGAACCCCTGGGCAAATGAATTTATTCCTGAAAATGCCAGGAAAACAATAAGCAAATATTTTGAAGAGGAGGTTTTCATTGGTATAAAATTATATCAGGATGTGGAGCATTTATTTTTTCAGAAAATTCTGAATACTCGAATTTTTGAACATTGAACAAATTTATCAACCTTGAACGCAAAGCATTAAACCCATCACTGCGGGGAGGAACGACGAAGCAGGAACACCGAATGCTGTCGAATAAATTCTGGCGTGTCAGATACTCTGCGGGTGTGCAGACATGCAGCAGGTCTGCAGACATGAAAAAGAGGCTGTCCCGAAACGTAAGGCTTCCCGGTTTCTGCTGTATGCTTTTCTCTTCAACTGCCAGGGCATATTTTAGAAAAAAATTCCAGCCGACCTTTCTGCCAATAGGTTTAAGAACAGCCTCATCACCAATCATCTAACTATCAATCAGTATTAGTGAACTACTAATTTTGTTACATTCGTTTTATTGTTCACACGGGTTTTAATAAAATAAACTCCCTTTGTCAGTTCCGAAACATCCATTTTTAAATTATTCGGACCTGAACCGGCATTTCTGCTGAAATTAAGCACTTCACGACCGGTAAGATCAGCGATGCTGATGTAAGCTTTTTCGCTTTTTTGCAGGTTAAAGGACACATTCACTTCGTTTATAGCCGGATTCGGATAAACAGAAGTGTTGAAAGCATCCAACTTGTCATCAAGGCGGGTAATTACACCATTCACCACTTTGATATTATCAATTGCAAGGGCTGAGCCTCCGGATGTTCCATTGGGGATACCTGTGGTAGGATTTGTATAACGATCCGTATTCAGATCAAAAGCAATCCACACATTCATGTCGTGCCAACCGGTAGGTGCATCCGGGGTAATTTTATTTTTCAAATTAATGGAATGAACTCCCAGCCCGGCACCGGGTCTGCTAACTAATGCGGACCAATTCTCCGGGGCCACACTCAGAAGAACATTAGCACTTTCTTCAAAATAAGCGACTGTAGGAACAAAGCCGTCAACTGATGGGGCTATATATACTGTGTAATCGTCAGGAAAATTTCCCGATGAAGTAGTCGACAAAGCCTGCCAGCTTAGAGTGGAATTTGAGCCAAGAGCAATGGAAGGCAATATCAGCCAGCGATCAACCCTGTCAGTAAGCGCCATGGTTGCATATGACGAAGCCATGGCTACATGTGTTCCGGCCATTTCGGTGCGCGAAGTAGTGGAAACAACCCAGCAACTGTCAGCCCAGCGCTCTTCGCCGGCTGCCATTGGGAATTGATCGTTATTAATCAGGGTATATCCTGGTTTAAGTAAAGTTGAGCTCTCGAAATCGTCGAAGAAAAGAGTTGTTTGCCCTGCAGCTGTTTTTGTAACAGTAACTACCCAGGCCTGGATCGTACCATCCTCCGCTGTTACTGTATAGGTTACCGGGGAAGTGAAATTTTGTGCCACTCCGCTTGCCGGTGAACTTGTTGCATTGGCTGATAAGTCAATTGTCGGCACCAATACTGTTACATTGGTTGCATTCGGTACCTCAAGGCTAACCGTTTTGTTGCCTGGTACAATTATTCCGCTTACAACCGGTGATAAACTTTCAAACTTAAAGGATAGAATATCTTTTCCGGTTGCAGGTGCCGCTTTGGTAACTGTTACTATCCAGTCCTGCGTCGTAGTGCCTTTTGTCAGGGTATAGGTTACAGGATTTGTGAAATCATTTGGCGTTGTACCGCTAACCTGGTCAACAGCGCCAACTTTCGCTGTCACACCATCAGTTAATGTAAAGGTTGAAACCAATGCCATTACATTCGTTGGATAAGGGACAGTTAAAGCTACAGTATGATTTATTTTATCAATTGTTCCAACCATAGCGGGTGTTAAACCTTCAAAAATAAATGTTGCGAATTCAGGCAATCCGGAAGGAGCCTGCCATTGTTCGAAACCCGGATTTTTAATCAGGTTGGTGGTGCTTCCTGTTCCTTGCGTATATATAAAATTATCGGCATAAATAGTGGCGGTTCCTGTCCAGGCTGGAGCTGTTGCAGCTGCAAGCCGGATTCCCACATAAGCAATGGTGGCACCGGCTGGTGTAGTTCCCGATAAGGTTCCAGTTTGCCACGAGGCCATATCCGTTGTCCTTGAAGTTTCTGTTCGGCTCAGATATGCGGAGCCTGGTACATCGGTATAAAACCATAAGCGGGTACTAACAAGCCCGGAAGGATCATTGTCATAAAAATCACACGAAAAACTGTAAGGTTCACCCGCTGTAACAGCTATATTGTCGCTATATAAATATACAATCCCCGGATCGGTAAAGGTATATTTGAGTGAATTAAAACCTTCTGTTTTCAATGTGGGTTCATTTACAAGTACTGAAGTTAATAACGGATCATACAACGATTCGCTCCAGTTTGGAAGAGTAGAACCTGATACAATAACAGGTGCTGCCCAATCTTCAAAACCGGGATTTACGATCAGGTTTGTCGTACTTCCGGTTCCCTGTGTAAATTTAAGATTATCTGCATAAAAAGTTGCTGTTCCTGTCCAGGCTGGTGCCGTTGCTGCCGACATGCGTACTGCAACATACGCCAGTGTGGCATTTGCAGGTACAAACGTTGCGCCTCCGGTCAAAGTAAGTGTTTGCCAATCGGCTCCATCCACTGTATTTGCAGTTGTAAACCTGCCAACGCTGTTCGGGGTAACTTGAGTACTTGCATCAATCATAAAATATACGCGGGCAGTTATTACTCCCGAAGGATCATTATCTAAATAATCAACTGAGAAGTTCCATTCCAATCCCGGGGTTACAGCAAACAACTCGGATTTATATAAAACAACACCGGGATCAGTATAAGTATATTTCATCGAATACATCCCCTCTGTTTTCAGCGTAGTTTCTTTTACAATTGTCGAAGTCAACAATGGATCATACAACGATTCTGTCCAGTGAAGAGGTTGTGCGCTGAGTCCAAAGCCCATAGCTGCCAGGATAACCAAAAGTAAAAATCTAGATTTCATATTCATTGGTTTTAGGTTAATAAAAAGGTTTTTTCTTGCTTGCTATACACGTAACCTTAACGATCCACTTAATCAGGTGAAAAATTATTTCGCTTTTTGAACCAGATTTCAATATTTTACAAAATTTGCTGTTGGAATAAATTCCAATCCCGAATCTATCGGGATCAAATTCCAAAATCCAGGTTCAACCCAATGTTCCAGTATAGGACTTTTGGCTTCCGTGTGAAAAAAGATATTTTCAATCCGGTTAAGTGAATCTATTCCATTATGTGTATTTAGTTACAAATGAAAAATGTACACCAACCTTTGAAAATATGCTTATGAGAAAGATCTTTACCAGCATGATGCTGTTGCTTCTGTTGACAGCCGCCGCTTTTGCACAGGAAACCATTACCGGACGGGTTACCACGGCATCTACAGGCGAAACACTGCCTGCCGCCACCGTGAAAGTTTTTGGTACTACCACCGGAACTCTCACCGACATAAATGGTAATTATTCCATTAAAATTCCATCCGGTGATGCTGTGCTTGAATTCAGCTATGTAGGTTACGCCACCGAAAAGGTTAAGGTCGGGAACCAAAAAGTAATCAGTGTTGTATTAACAGAGAACATGCAACAACTCGAAGGGGTCATCGTTACGGCCATCGGAATGAAAGCCGAGAAAAAATCACTGGGGTATGCCGCTCAACAGGTAGGTGGTGATGATCTGAGCAATTCAAAAACCGGGAATATAGTAAATGCATTAAGTTCAAAAGTTGCCGGTGTACAGGTT
>JBBSBT010000283.1:0-4996 GCA_038250985.1 Bacteroidales bacterium | reverse complement strand
TCATGGTTTACATATTAGCATGTGATAAAGGTACGAAAAGGCGTTTGCATTATCAAGCCCGGAAAAGAATGTTGGATATTTCATTTATATCAATTTTTATTATCCCGGGAAAACAGGGTTTATTTTAAGCTGATTCCTTCTTCAACATAACTGTCTGTTATAAAATATATCTACTAATATTCCCCCATTCCGATTTCTGAAATAATTGATTATTAAATCCTTAACAATAATAAATATTGTTTATATTTAAATATAAAGTACCTTTGCAGCATAATAATTTTTTTATAATTTACTTGAAATGAACAGAAAACGACTCTCCGACCTGTCTACAGCTGATTTGCTTGAAAACCAGATTTGGGAATATTGCATGGAAAATAAGGTTGAATATGTAAGTGCATCCAATAAGACAGAAGTTTCCGAAAGCGGTAATATTACCCACATTGTAGTAACTGATTTTGTTTTTAATAATAAATCAAAACATATAGGTTTCTGTTCGCCACAAAGTGATGGCGGACTTGATAATATTCAGCCTGTCGTATTGTTTGGCAAAGGGCAGGTAGAATTTTACAAAGAAAACGACTGGACCGAAAACGAAAAAAATAAAGCTTTGTTAAAGCTTGGCCTCAATTTTCATGATGTATTTCCTGTTGTTTATACAACCCGGGTAAAATGCGACAGGAAAATATACAGCGGCGTACTGAATAATTTTAATGAAGAGGAAGAGTAACCTTTCATCCTGAAGAGTGCCTTTTCGAAGTATGCCATTTACTACATTATTTCTCCACCACTGAAGTTATGCTGCTAATTTCCGGCAGCAAATAGTGCTATTGGGATTTCTCTTCCATTTATGAGCTGATTATAGAGTACGCTTCCCATAAAGCATGGGCTGAATGGTTATTTTCCCGAAAACAGCAACAAGTATTTTAATTGCATCTTATTTCCCGGCTGTAATCAGTTCCGGACATTCGTAGCCATTATCATCAGCCATTTTCACCAACCGAAAATTAATTCCGGATTTTTAGTTGCCGAATGAATACTTTGTTACATTTACATAAAATTCATCCGTTTTTGAAATTCCTGTTATTTGCCTATCTGTATCAACTATTATAAAATGAAGCATCCGGGATTAAGCATATTCATTTTTATTAGTATCCTCTTTTTGTTAAGTGCCTGCGAATATCGGCTTAAGGATGATTATTACAGGGAACTGAACATAAGAGATTCGGCAAATATCTTTGTTTCGCTGAATAATATTGATACAACATTTATCCTCGAAGGGCATGAAACTTTCACCTATAAAGCCTCTATCGGGGATCTGAAGATAATCTATATCAATGTTTTTGTTGATAATCAATTTTACAAACTATTTTACGGAACCACCGAAGTATTCGAGCTCTGGGAAGAGAGTTACCTGAGAGGTTGGCATCAGATTGATATCGTAGTGACGACAAATTCCGGCTCCGGAAGTATCGCTGACCTGCTTTCAGCCGAAGGTTTTGTATATACGCGCTCATGGAAATTCCACGCTAAAAACATGGCTCCAGGTCCGATTTCGATTACAAATATTTTCAATAACAATGGTGCACTTAAAATAGAATGGGAAAAGAATACGGATACCACCTTTGCTAATTACATTTTATATAAAAGTTATGACAGCGGACACCTGTATATCCCTGTTGGCAATGTAACCAACCAAAATACAACATCCTTTGAAGACTTGTCTTTCATTGGAGGCACTGCAGCATATTTCGTAGGTGTAAACTTACTTAATGGCCACGGTGCAAGTGGTACTGTCAGATCGTTCACCGATGACTCTGTAACTTTATCCGCAAGATGGATTAAAGATTGCCAGATTGAACTTTCGTGGAATAAATGCAGTTACAATAAGGCATTCAAAAGTTATCAGATTTATAGCAATGACCATAACCTTAGCCAGGAGGTGAGTGATATCAATACTACAACCCTGACCGGCGAGTACGGAAAATTTGGGAAAACCATCAATTACACTATTTCCGAAATCGGTTACGGAGGTCTCTTATCATCAAGTATTGATTTTGCCATCGGTAAACCGTTTTATTCGTTCGGAACTATAATTAAATATGATTTCAGCAGCATTGTTCAGATGACTATTGACATGAACAATAAACTGTACAGGTGTGATGTTTCCTCTGGTACTTTAATTGATTCGCTTTTATTTTACGGATATGGCAAAATAGCTACCTCTCCTACAATTGACGTTCTGCTCGAATACAATCCTGTTAAAAAACGCAATCCTTTAACACTGGAGCTTATTGAAGTTTTTTCAAACCAGGAACTGATGTCGCAAAACCTGTCAGCATCTTCATGGGGTATAGCCAGATCAGATGGGGAGTTTATGTTATATGATTATAAAAACAAGATAAAAATCAATGCCCTTAATTTCTCTGGTTATGGCTATATTTATATTTCAGATGATAACAAATATATCTTTGAACAACCCAATAATGCTATCTTCCGCTGTTATAAAATAGATGGAAGCAGTGTAACACTGATCTGGGAAAAACCAATAAAGGAACACCTCCGCATTCCCGGAAGTCACGATAAAATTATGGGGCTCACGACAGATAATGTGATCAATATAATTAACATTTCTACAGGACAGGTAACTTCGTCGTTCCCCATTGAAGGTACTACTTTGATTGACCTTGATCCATCCAATAAAATTATTGCCGTGGGAACGGTAAACAGCAGCACTGACTTTCAGATTGACCTTTACAATTATGAAACTGGTCAGAAAATTAAATCATTAAAGTCTGCATTTCTCTGGAGTTTTCTAAAAAACGGAAGTATCTATGTTCCCGGCGCAAGTATGTCAATATCTGGTAAAAAATGAAAAAGAGCCTTTTTTTAATATTCTTTTTTTTAATTCTGTCATATTCCATTACGGCACAGGTAAATCTCACCTTAAAAGCCGGTTACGGAACTTATTCTATGGGCGATGTAAAGGAATTCCAGAAAGCAGTTTTGAGTCAATACGGTTTACCGGGCAAAATTGTAACGAAATTCCCCGGATATATTAACTACCGCCTCTACCTGGGATTGCCATCGGTGACGGATACCTATAAAATTTACTTTGGATATCTTACAACCGGTGGCCGGATAAGCCTTTCGGACTATTCAGGCAAATGGAATTTTGATATGCTGATGAACGGCTTTCAGATGGGTGTACACTGGAGCAAGCCAATAAAAACGACAGATAAATTCGAAGTATCCGGGTATGTGGATTTCGGGGTAATTTGCAGTATGCTCAATATGATCGATTACATGAGGGTCTATGAAGAATCCGTTAAAAATTCGCAGTTGTATTTCGCCTATGGATTAAATGTGCAACCCGGCCTCGAAGCTGTTTATAAAATGTCTCGTTTTGATATCGGTTGTTATATGGGCCTGGAAATAGATATGTCGACCAACTTCTATATGAATGGCGATCCAGATTATACCTTGGGAATCAGAGAAAATGACTTAACACGTTCATCATGGTCCGGAATCCGTACCGGAATCCAGATTAGCTATGCTTTTGGAAAACACAATTAATTCATTTCCCGAACAGTACCTTGTTTTACTTTATCCGGTTTGAAAAATTGATCGTAATCAACTAATTTTGAATCCGGGAATTATAAATAAAACATAGCGGAAATGATTAAATCCAGCTTGTCGGGACAAGAAATGAGCAAAGTTTTCACTAATGCCCTGGCAGAAAATGGCTTACTAAACGCCGACGATACTGCCCTTGTGTTTTATGATCTTGAATTTTTGTCGGCGCGCATCAAAGACTTACAAAATCAGTTTCCGCCTGAAACTATTCATTCCATTGCCGTAAAGGCCAATCCACTTACAAATATCCTTTCCAAAATAAAAGTCCTGGGTGTGGGCGCTGAAGTTGCCAGCCTGCCTGAACTTTACCTGGCCGAAAAGGCCGGATTCGCAGCTGAAAACATTGTATTTGACTCTCCCTGCAAAACTAAAGAGGAAATTAAATATGCGCTGCGTTCTGGCATTTACCTCAATGCTGATTCATTTGATGAGCTCGACAGAATAGCTGAAATATTAAAAAAAGTTAGTTCGTCCAGCAAAATAGGCTTACGGATCAATCCGCAAGTAGGGCCGGGAGCAATTAAATCAACCAGTGTTGCGGATGGTATTTCAAAATTCGGAATCCCTTTAAATGAAAACAGAGAAAGAATAATTAAGTATTACCAAAAATATAGCTGGCTTAGCGGTATTCATGTTCATATCGGCTCCCAGGGCTGCCCTGTTCCGTTGATTATTGAAGGAATCCGGAAAATCCTCGATCTGGCCATTGAAGTAAATAATCATTTGAAAAAAGAATCAAAGCAAAACCGCATCGATATCTTTGATATAGGCGGAGGGCTGCCCGTTTCGTACCATCCAGGTCATGAGCCTGTTACCCTGGAGCAATATCTGGCTTTGCTGAAAGCATCCTGCACCGAACTTTTCGGCGGACAATTCAGGCTGATAACTGAATTTGGCCGTTATATTTATGCAAACACCGGCTGGGTTGCCTCTAAAGTGGAATATGTAAAAAGAGAGCCAGGTTACACTATTATCATGACCCATGTAGGAGCCGATTTATTTTTGCGCAAAGCATATAATCCCAATGACTGGCACCATCATATTACGGTAGTTGACAAAAATGGCAAACTGAAAACAGCAAAGGATGCAACACTATATACGGTTGCCGGTCCGCTTTGCTTTGGCGGAGATATACTTGCAAAAGACCTGGTTTTGCCGTTTGTTGAAGAAGGTGACTATATAATTATACACGATACGGGAGCTTACACCTTAAGCATGTGGTCGAGGTACAACAGCAGGCAGATACCAAAAGTAATCGGTTACGAAACATCAGGCAATGCATTTAAAATACTGAAAGCCCGCGAAAGCAAGGATGATCTGCTGGAATTCTGGAGCTGACAATCTGCACTTATTCTGATCCCTG
>JBBSBT010000282.1:0-5006 GCA_038250985.1 Bacteroidales bacterium | reverse complement strand
TGAAGGTAATGGATCAACTTGTTGTTTTCCCGGAGATAAAATAGCCACCAACGGAGCCAAAGCGCCGGGCTGTTTTACCAGGTCTGCCACTTTTTGCATATGAGGATAGCTGCCCTTTGGCAAATGCACCATAATTAATTGTGGAACATCGGCCCCGAGTGAATTATTGAAATAAGCAGGATTCAGAGATACAATCTGTGTTCTTGTTTCCTGATCACTACTGAGTGCAAATACATCCAGATGTTCGAAATATTCAGTAAGCCCTTTTGCCGTGTATGACGAATAGGGATAAAATAGTGTGATGGATCGGTTTAGCCATTCCTGAGGTTTTTTTTGGAATTCTAACACAACTTCTTTGGCGCCTTTTGTTTCGGTTTCTATCCGTGCAATTTGTTTATCTAATTTTTGCTTCTCTGTTTCCCAGTTTTTTATAAATCCGTTTCGATATGCTTCCATTTGTTGTGGAGTATAATTTTTGGAGTTGTCCATCCGTTTTAGCGCAGCATCAAATTCAGCTTTATTTGCCACTTCGTTTTTAGGATCATAGGTTGATTTTGCAAAAGCTATTTGCGATTCCCTGTTTGTATCAATATCCTTCAACATTTGGTCGAGATATTCTTTACGGGTTATAGGAATAAACACGGGCAGATCGCTGTTTCGGATGATAATAAAATCGTGCTTCGACGGAAATTGATCTTCTACATTATTATAAGCAATCTGTTCATAGTAATCCACTCTTCCTTCAGTGTGTCCCTTTTCAAATATTTCAAAAGCGTATTTTCCATTGATGGTAAACACACCAACATCTGTACAAAGCGAAGTAGCAAATACATTATTAAAAATCACCTCAAGAAAGGATCCACTTTCAGCTTCGGTATGTATTTTATTGTCGTTATCATAACAGTAGTAAGCATAGAACCTCATTTTAGAACTGTAAAAACCTTTAATTCCGGTTGCTTTATAGAATTTATCTGTGAAACCTCCGCTTCCTAAATCAAAAAAATAATCGTTGGAATATGCCAGCTTGGCTCCGGTGAAGTTTTTCAATATTCCCTTTTCCCAGCTTTCGGCTTTTCCCAATAACGGATCTATTCTCGCGCGATTGATTGTTACTTTTGACCCATTCGTTGGCTTCAAAATATCATCCTGAAATCGAACCAAAACGGAAGGTTTATTTGCAGCTTCTGTTTTGCAATCCTGGCTATAGCCGTGCAGCAGCGATAAGCAAAAAATGACGGTAAGTATTATTTTCATTGTCTAATATTTAGATTTTTGTGATTTTAATATTGCTGATAAAGTATTTCTCTGTTTCGCCATTGCTGCTCACATGGGTAAATGATAAGGCATTAAATAAAAGGGCTGAAGGAATTGCCTTTTGGTAGTCGGCTATTTTATTTTTGTCGATAAATATTTGCAGGGTTTCATCAATCTTTTTGATGGTTACTGTGATCCTGTTATTTTTTTTGTTATTGGAAAAACCGGGAACAACCTCCCATTTGGTGCCGGTTGAATATCCAGGAGGGGAAGTAAATCTAGTTTCAATAACCGCTTCTCCATTTCCACCATCCGAACCCGGACGCAGCCTGAGATTTAGGTATGATTCGGCGTTGCCGTGTGATGTTTCTTTTGATAGTTGAAAAGCCAAACCTTTTCCTCCCCAGGTAAAATTTTGAGGAACTATTAAATCATAACTCAGCGTAAAATTTTGCGGCAATGGTTTTTTAAGCTGGCCGGGAATAAATGCGCTATTTCCCTTTATTTCAACCCAGTTACCAGATTCACCATCAAGCGTGGTAACAATGCACGATTTGCCTTCGCTGTTTAATTTTGAAGTCCAGCCAATGGGTTTATTACCGATACCTGTTGTAGAAAAGTCTTCGAAGAAAAATGTATTTTGATCCGCTGCATTTTTTTTACTGGCTTCAGATGCTTCGGTAACTGTAACTGCTTCCTTGAATAAAGGAGAACGAAGTGGTTTGTAAGGCTGGCCTTTTACTTTTGCCGGGTCAAAGAAAAAATTATATACATAATCGAAATCAAAATTGTTGAGAACCGATTCGTAAAAGTATTTGCCTGTCGGATCATTTATCATAGCAGTCCATGCTACAACGATCCATTGCGGTTTATCTGTTTTACAGCGTTCGGCTATAACCGGGTCAATTTTATAAACAGGTAATTTTAATCTGCTTCCACCGTTTCCCTCAAAAACATCCGGGTAATTTTCCAGCATTGCATCCGGCTGGGTTGTATAAATTTCTGCCGTTTCCTGAAGCCGGTTCTTATATTTTTCTTTATTATTGTTTAAACATTCAATCCGTTTGTCATTTTTGTCGTTTAAATAGCTCATGAAATAGTCAATATTCTTTTGAGAATTACTTTTGTTTTCATAAATCTTTTTCTTCTCAGTTGCATACAATCTTGTAATGGCCTCTTCAATAATTTGGAGGTATTCCCCTTTTGTTATTTTAACAAACGGTGATTTGTTGTCTTTGGATAAGATTACAGTTCGTTGATTCCCTATTGCTGAATTTCTTTGCAAAAAAGTAGAATAGTGCATAATTACCTGATGATTGGATAAGTCATAAATTTTATCGGTTTCATAAGCATATCCCTGTTCGTTAAAGGAGGGTAGCGTAAAGTAATATTGAGTTGGGGTACAAAGTGCATCAGCAGGTGTACCAATACTTTGATTGGCCATTATACTCCAACGCAAATGGCTGTTGGTTAATGGCTCCATTTTGTGGCTATTGTTGTATTTCAGGTCGGTATATATTTTGGCATAAGCACCATAACTCTGAGGCAGCGCTGCGTTATTCTGGTTATACAAACCTAATTTTTCTGAAACTGATTTTTTTACATCACCCAAACCGCCTTTGGGGATGTAACTGGCCTGAATCCAGGCGACTAAAGAATCGCAGATATATAACTGGGCGGACGAATAGATTTTGGCATCCACTTGTAGTGGTTTCTCAACGCCTTTAAAATGATATACTTTAATCCAGCCAATCACACTGTCTTCGAGGGATTGACGGGCGATTTCCTGAGCAGAAATTGTAGCAACAATGAAAAGTGCGAGTAAAGTGAATGTGATTTTTTTCATAACTATTATTTTCTCTTTCTAATGTCTCTATTAATTCTATTCCGCTTTTGCATACCCTTTGTAATCGCCGTATCCTGTATCCTGCAGCCATAAAACGCGTAAGCCTTTGATACAGGAGAAATAAACATTATACAAACGGGGTTTGCCTTCAATATCCGAAAACTTCACCTGCCAGTTGTTTGGCATTGAAAACACTCCGTTTGATTTTACACTTTGAAATTTAATATTGCCTACCATTCCATTGGCTACAGCCAGGTCCCATTTATACGCGTTACCAGACCCAAAATAAAAATTCTCAGCGGATGCATTGGTGTTCATGCCCGCATCGTAACCGGTATAGGCATTAACATACTGGATGGCACCTGAGAAATTGCTGGTCCACTTGCCGGCAAGGTCAGTTGCGGAAACAGCAAATTTGTTGTATGTAGCCATGTTTTCCATTTTCTCCCAACCTGATGTAGATTGATGGTAAGCCCCGAATTCCTGTTCAAAAGTTCGTTTGTCGGGAGTGATAAACTCCAGATATTTCCCGCTGCCATCAGAATAATTCATTTTGAAAAGTACCACATGCACCGTCCTGTTGGTTGATTTCTCAACCATATCAGCTTCTGCAAACTCTATAGTTTGCCATCCGCTTATTGGTTTAAATTCGAAATTTGTTGCCGAACTATACCTGGGTGCTACCAGAATATTCCACGCATTTTTCAACCCATCCATTACAACTGAATTATAGGCATCCGCCTGTTTATTCGGATAATGAATAAGTACTTTACTATTCCCTTTGGTTACCTGAACCCAATCCGCTTGTTGAGTTGCAATCCAACCATTGTCAAAATTGGTTGTTGTAAATGCAAAACCGCCCGCCGAAGTATGTTTTGCCGGTATTGTTTTTGTTTCTTCCGGTACCACCTGGTTTCCATCTGGAATCTTTAACTCAATATGACTTATAAAACCCTCAATATCATCTAAATACCTCTGACTTCCGGTTGTAGCTAAAATGCTTACACACCTCCCATAACCACTGAATGTGGTAAGGATGGCAGCTGCTTTAGTAGTATTGAAAGTGAACTGACCTGAACCGCTCTGAATCTTCCATCCATTTGCTTCAGATATTTGGGATGTTTGAGGCGCTGCTGTAATGTTGTATTGTTTCGCTACCAATTCAGCCCATTCACTGTTAAAATCCTGCTCGATACTTCCTTTACTGTTTGTACTTTTTACTATACCGATCCGGCACCAGGTTTTATCCTGACTATTTGCAAAACTAAAGGTGACAATATTAACATTTTCATCTTTTTTCCATTCTTTGGGTGGGCTGTATGTAACAAGATCAAAAGTTTCCTTTAGGTCTGAAAATTCAACCGGTTTATATTGGGCGGATTTATCAGCGGTTTGATCCTTGTTATCAACTGTGCCTGAACCAGGAGTATTATTATTGGTGTTATTTGTCTGTGTATTTGGTGGACTTGATGCATCCAAACCAAAATACAAGCTGTTTCCCTTCGTATTCTTTGAAAAATACATGATTACAGACTGGTTACCCTGTTGCAGCCAGGCATAGTTCTTATCATCCTGGTTCACTGAAACATTCCATCCGAGGTCAGAAAGCTCTTTTACCAGTTTGCTGTTATCAAACCCACTGGCAGATGGAAGCACCAGCACTTCGGTAGTTGAAACCGATCTGCCTGTTTTTTTACTTTCCATTTCCAACAGGGAACCTGCTGCCGCTACACTCAGCATCCTCTTATCCTGGAGGCTTCCTGCAGGTAGGGCTATTCCCGTTATAGCCGAATTTGTAACAGGAATCATCTTTTTCTGGGCTGATAAAGTTATCGCACTAAAAAAGAAAAGAATCGGGAAGAAAGTATTTTTCATAATATACTATTTTGATAATTGTTGAACCCTA
>JBBSBT010000281.1:0-5010 GCA_038250985.1 Bacteroidales bacterium | reverse complement strand
TGAGAACATTATGTTAAAAAAACGGATCATACCTTGCCTGGATATCAGGGACGGACGGACAGTAAAAGGAATTAATTTTATTGATATCCGCGATGCCGGCGATCCTGTTGAACTGGCAAAACGCTATGTGCAGGAAGGCGCTGACGAACTGGTGTTCCTCGATATCACGGCGACGCACGAAAACAGGAAAACGCTTTCCGTTTTGGTGGAAAGAATTTCCCGTGAAATCAATATCCCTTTTACTGTTGGTGGTGGAATCAATTCGCTCGACGATGTTTCGGTAATTATTAAAGCCGGGGCTGATAAAGTCAGCATTAATTCTTCCGCCGTAAAACGTCCTGAACTGATCACCGAAATTGCCCGTGAGTTTGGCAGTCAATGCGTCGTAGTAGCCATTGATACAAATTTCATCAATAATGAATGGATTGTTTACGTACATGGTGGCAGAATTCCCACGGAACTAAAAACAATGGACTGGGTGAAACAGGCCGAAAAGCTTGGTGCCGGAGAAATATTACTTACCTCCATGAATAATGATGGCATGAAGACCGGATTTGCCCTGGATATTACCAACGCGGTGAGTTGCGCCGTAAATATTCCCGTAATTGCTTCGGGTGGTGCCGGAACAAAAGTGCATTTCAAGGAAGTTTTCGAGCAAACCAAAGCCAGTGCTGCCCTGGCTGCTAGCATCTTTCATTTCGGAGAAATCCCAATTCCCGATTTAAAAAACTATTTAAGAACCGAAAAAATACCCGTACGATGTATATAGATTTCAGCAAAACAAGCGGCCTTGTGCCGGTTATTATCCAGAATTACCAAAACCAACAGGTACTTATGCTTGGGTATATGAACGAAGAAGCATTCGTAAAAACCCAGGCCGAAGGAAAAGTTACCTTTTTCAGCCGGAGTAAAAACAGGCTTTGGACCAAAGGCGAAACTTCCGGCAATTCTCTTTTGGTAAAAGACATATTGATTGATTGCGATAACGATACTATCCTCATAAAAGCCGAACCACTCGGCCCAACCTGCCACACCGGATCAACAACTTGCTTTAAGGAGGAAACGGCAAAAGGTTTTTTGTACGAATTGCAGCAAACTATTGCCCAACGAATTGATGATAACGATATAGAGTCATACACCAACAAACTGTTCCGGAAAGGCATTAATAAAGTCGCCCAGAAAGTGGGTGAAGAAGCTGTTGAACTTGTGATTGAAGCCAAAGACGATAACGAAGATCTCTTTAAAGGCGAAGCGGCCGACCTGCTTTACCACTTACTTATTTTACTTAAAACAAAAAATGTAAAACTTGAGGAAGTTGAACTAGTATTGAAAAACAGGGTGAATAAACCGAGGAGGGAATAAATTTGAGTTGAATAACTAATCGTTATTATAACTTCTTTCCGGTTTTGAAACCAATCAAAGGACGTTCCTTTTGCTCTTTTTCCTGTTGTTTAGCTTCTTCAAACTGTTTGAGATAGTCAAAAATGAGAATGATTTTATCGTTCTGGTCGGCCAGTTTCGTTTCAAACTGCTCAAACTTCAGCAATAAATCTGTATGAGTTGCAAGCATATTGCGTATTTTTGTATAAACACGCATAATTTGGATATTGACCTTTATAGCTAAATCGCTATTGAGTACACTCGATAACATTAAAACACCGTGTTCAGTAAAAGCATAAGGAAACGTACGACGACCACCCCAACTTGAGGTCGCAATTTGCGACTTCAAGTTTTCAAATTCGGTTTCCGTTAATTGGAACATAAAATCTTCCGGAAAGCGGTCAATATTACGTTTTACTTGCTCATTTAACCTTTTCGTTTCAACTCCGTAAAGTTCTGCAAGGTCGCTGTCCAACATTACCTTCTCATTACGGATAAAGTATATTTTATTAATGACAGCTTCATCAGTAATAACCGAAAGTTGCTTATTATCACTCATAATCGCATTATTAAAGTTTGTAAAAGCATAGTTTAATCTTGAGGTCGCAAATTGCGACTTCAAAAGTTTTTATTCAAGGGGTGGGCTTGTTCGCTATTTGATGTGCTGGACTTTAAAATATGAGTATTTAATTGTTTTTTCTTCTAAAGACACAGGTTCCGAAATAAGAATGTTTTGTCTTACTTTCTTTTGCTTTGATGCAAAAGAAAGTAACAAAGAAAAAATCAAGACTTTATATAATTTCAGTGTAGTTCTACGTCTGGTTTTTGCCACGCAACGCAAGCCGTTCACCATAAAGCCAATTTCGGAAATAAAGTAATATCATCATGGTTCACTTCTGCATTGCTTGAAATGCCCCACGCTCATAAAACCATCCTCGAACTACTACTGAAATTTTATAATGTCGATTCCTACACCCTGAAAATCCTGCTGTGCGGCCATATTCATGTCCCGAATTGTTGCCATTAGTAAAAACTTTCTTCGAAGGGACTGGCATTAGAAAAATATGCCAGCAGTTCTTGAAGGAGGTATCCCGCAAGGGCGGGACAGGTAGTGCGGATGGCACGTGTGTAGCAATACACAGCAACGACAAATGTCAGAATATGAGCCATCTTTCATGCCTTGTATTGCGAGGGATACCTCCGACTTAGAACTGCCAGTATTTTTCGTAAGCCTAGATTTTTTGTTGCTTTTTGATCATGCAAAAAGCAAAAAAATAATGAAAGATTTTCAATTACTCCCCAACGTTTAATTCTCATCCTTTTAAATGCTCTAATCCTGCATTTAACATATCTTATTATTTTACAGATAGTTATAACTATCAATAAAAAGACTATCTTTGCCGCATTAACTGACATTCGCATTTTAAGACGCGCGAACAGGGGATCAACCCTATGAATGTTGCCTGTAAAACACAAAAGGCAATTACTTTGGGAATATCATTCCCAATTTCTACCGATAATAACTTTGCTTTGCGAAAAAATTCTGAGTGCACATGTCTGCGCTCTTAACTCATATTTTAGTACTTAAACCAATTATGCAATTCGAATCATTAAATCTCATTGAACCCATTTTAAAAGCTGTTAAAGAAGAAGGATACACAATTCCCACACCCATACAGGCAGAATCCATCCCTATTATATTACAAGGCACCGACCTGATCGGCTGTGCCCAGACAGGCACCGGGAAAACGGCAGCCTTTGCTATTCCTATCCTCCAGTTGCTGAGTGCCAACAAAGTATACGACCGGAAACGCAAGATACGCAGCCTTATCGTTACTCCAACCCGCGAGCTGGCCATACAAATCGGCGAAAGCTTTAACGCTTACGGCCGCCATACAGGCTTAACCAATACCGTAATTTTTGGCGGTGTAAATCAAAACCCGCAAACAAACACCTTGCTCCGTGGAGTGGATATAGTTATTGCCACACCAGGCCGTTTGCTTGATCTAATCAACCAGGGATTTATGAATCTCCGTGATGTGGAAATCCTGGTTCTTGACGAAGCTGACCGCATGCTCGATATGGGATTTATTCACGATGTAAAGCGGATTTTAGCCCTGGTTCCGAAAAAGAAACAATCGCTTCTGTTTTCGGCTACCATGCCCGGGGAAATCGTTAAGCTTGCAGCCACCATTCTGAACAACCCGAGAAAAGTTTCGGTAACGCCCGAGTCGTCAACGGTAGATATTATCAAACAATTTATCTACTTCGTTGATAAAGGAAATAAAAACTCATTGCTGGTTAATATTCTGAAAGAACAGGATATTAAAACCGCCCTCGTATTTACGCGCACCAAGCATGGTGCGGATAAAGTGGTAAAAATACTGCTGAAAAATAATATTTCGGCCGAAGCCATCCATGGAAACAAAGCACAAAATGCCCGCCAGCGTGCTCTTACCAATTTCAAGGCACAAACCACACGGGTTCTGGTTGCAACCGATATTGCCGCCCGTGGTATTGATGTGGATGACCTGGAATATGTGATTAATTTTGAAATGTCGAATATCGCCGAAACCTATGTTCACCGCATAGGCCGTACAGGACGTGCAGGCGCCAAAGGAACCGCCTATTCGTTTTGCGATGCCGAAGAAAAGGAATACCTGCGTGATGTTGAAAAACTGATCAACAAACGGATTCCGGTTATCGACAATCATCCTTTCCCTTTAATGGATCATAACCCGGTGAAAGAAAAGAAACAGCAGGGAAGAGGGAATTCCGGACACCAGGCACCAAGACCTGTTGCAGTTTCCAATACCAGGAGATGGTCGGGAAGGGCAAGTAGTTCGCGATAAGTTAGACTCGTTATTACTGGCACTTTTCTGGCATTTATACGTTCACAAACCTGGTCTCGAAAATGGGTTTTTAGAGATGCGATAATTTCTCTTACTTTAATTTTCGCCTGGAACGGAGTTGTTTCTCAAGAAATATATCGTTTAATTCATTCGTGGATATTGTTCTTGTGTATCCTTTTTTCTCTAATCCTGAAACTAGTTTTTTATCACCCGTCCATAATTTTGCATTCATGTGATTTGCCAATGCAACAAATAAAGCGTCTTTTTCATCAATTCCGGCAACCAGTTCTGATGCCTTTTCAAAATCCTAATCGGAGATTAAGATTTCGTCAACAAACTTTATTCTGTTTGTAATAGTCATGAATGACTTCTCAAATTGATAAGGTGTAAAACCAGAAATAGAGAGAATTTTGTTTTTATGCTCCAGAATTTCTTCTTTTAGTAAAGCAACTGTAAAGTAACTGAAATATTTTGAGCCATTTATGATAAGGTGGCCTATTTTACTTTGAGAGTTTAGGATAGCGCTAAATACAATATTTGAATCGACAATAATTTTCATTTTAATTCACGCTGAACTTTAACCTTATCCCATAAGTTTTGGGTTATTGTATCCGAAAGCGCATCAACTTCTTTTTGCGAAGCTTTAGTTTTGGCTGTCTGTTCTTGAAAATCCAGGTAGTCAAGCATATTTTGAAGTTCAGTTAAATCAACATATGCAGGCAATCTGACCAGAATTTCATTCTTTGTTCTTTCCAGTATCATAACAATTCATTTACTC
>JBBSBT010000280.1:0-5011 GCA_038250985.1 Bacteroidales bacterium | reverse complement strand
TTTGCCGGAATGCCAAGCATAAGGACAGTTGAAAACAAAGGAGCTGTACCCCCGGGAATATAAATACCAACAGTTTCAATGCCCCGGCTTTCGCGCCAGCAGGAAACACCTTTGGTGGTTTCTATAATTTTACTGGTTTCGGTTTGCGCAGCATGGAATTTTTCGATATTGCCTTTTGCCAGCTTAATGGCTGCTTTCAGATCCCCAGGAACATTATCTGACGCATCCTCAATGACACTTTTGCTTACAGCAAATGATTCCAATTCAGCTTTATCGAAGAGCAGGCTGTATTTTTTTACTGCCTTATCGCCATCGCGTTGAATTTCTGCAAAAACCGTGTTCACGATATCGTTTATCGAAACCTGCTCAGCAACAGGCCTTTTGGCAAGTTGTTGCCAGTCTTTTCTTTTTGGATTTATATACTTTTCCATCTATATCTTTTTTTATCCCTTTATCCCTGACTTTCAAGTCAGGGTTTGCAAAAGTCCCTGACTTAAAAGTCAGCGTTTCTGAAACTATATCCTCACTATAATCCGACATCAGACATCCGATCCCGGTAGATATCGGGACCGATATCCGACATCATACATCTCTCTCACAACACCATCTTCTCAATCGGAATTACCAGGATCCCTTGTGCTCCCAATGCTTTTAACTGGTCGATAATATCCCAGAATTCATCTTCTTTCACCACTGAGTGAATACTGCTCCAGCCTTCCTCGGCTAAAGGTAATACCGTTGGTGATTTCATGCCGGGCAAAATGGAAGAAATCTTCGCAACAGCGCTGTTTGGCGCGTTAAGTAAAATGTATTTGTTTTCGGATGAGTTGCGTACGGCTTTAATCCTGAAAAGAAGCTTATCAAGAATCTCCTGTTTTACTGCGCCTAAATTTTTATTGGAAATTAAAATGGCCTCACTTTTATAAACCACTTCAACTTCTTTAAGGCCGTTCATTATTAGTGTGCTTCCTGTACTTACGATATCAAAAATGGCATCAGCCAAACCAATGCCTGTTGCAATCTCTACACTTCCGCCGATTTCTTCAATCTCGACGCTGATATTTTTCTCAGCAAAAAACTTCTTAAGAATTTTAGGATAACTTGTGGCTATTTTTTTGTTGCTGAAGTAGCTCAGTCCGGCATAGGTTTCGTCCTTTGGAATGGCCAGTGAAAGCTTGCAGTTGGCAAACCCCAGTTTTTCGACGCTCAGCACATCTTTTTGTTTTTCCCAAACTTCGTTCTCGCCCAGGATGCCTATATCTGCCACGCCCTGCTCCACGTATTGCGGAATATCGTCGTCGCGTAAAAACAATACTTCGATAGGGAAATTTTTGGCTTCCGTTTTTAGTTTGCGATCACCATTCGAAAGTTTGATGCCGCATTCCTTGAGTAGTTCAAGCGATTTTTCGCTGAGTCGTCCGGATTTCTGAATTGCAATTTTTAGTTTACTCATGCTTTTGGTTTTAAGTGCCGGGCAAACTTTCGGGGAGGTATAAAAAAAACCCGACTGTTTGCTCAGACGGGTTTCGAAATATTTTTCAGATTACAAATATCACTTCCTTCCTGCCTGTATGCTGGTATGAAAATGATGGTGGTGTAATTGTGTGAAGTTCATTATTATTGCGATTATGCGCTGCAAAGATAACAATACTTATTTGATATTGTTTGAAAAATATTTTTGCAATGCTTCAAACACCTGTATATAAGCATATTAAATGGTTGAGTGCAAAATTCCAAAGCTTGCATCCTGCATCATTGTGCATATTTGATTTATAAGTTACTGCGAACCTTTATTCAAAAATACCTTCAACGGAAAGGTATCTTTCGCCGGTATCGTAATTAAATGTCAGGATTTTTGAGCCTTCCGGAATTTCGGATAGCTTTTGTGCAATGGCGGCCAAGGATGCTCCTGTCGAAATTCCGCCAAAAATGCCTTCCTGTAACGCTAACTGACGGGTATATTCATATGCTTCTGTTTTCCCGACTTTAATAACGCCGTCAATCAAATCAGGTCTGTAAATCAGAGGAACAAAACCGGCTCCTATTCCCTGCAAAGGGTGTGGACCAGGAGCTCCGCCACTCAAAACCGGCGAAAGTTCAGGTTCTACGGCAAATATCTGAAGTTTTGGGAACTTCACCTTCAGGATTTCGGCAATGCCGGTAATATGACCACCCGTGCCTACACCGGTAATAATATAATCCAGCCCATCCGGAAAATCAGCCAGAATTTCCATTGCAGTAGTTTTTTTATGTGCTTCCACATTAGCCTGGTTATTGAATTGCTGCGGAATCCATGAGTGCGGGGTAGCTTCAGCCAACCCGGTGGCTTTTTCAATGGCCCCTTTCATACCTTTTTCGCGTGGCGTAAGCACAAATTCAGCCCCATACACCGACATCAGTTTCCGGCGTTCGATACTCATCGACTCGGGCATCACCAGGATTATTTTATAGCCTTTAACAGCAGCAACCAATGCCAGGCCCACACCGGTGTTTCCCGAAGTAGGTTCAATGATCACGCTGTCGGGTTTCAGGATTCCTTTATTTTCGGCGTCTTCAATCATGGCCAGTGCTATGCGGTCCTTGATGCTGTTACCAGGATTGGTTCTTTCCAGCTTAATATAAACTTCATGTTTGCGGCCAAAGATTTTATTGATTTTCACATGCGGGGTGTTCCCGATGGTTTCCAGTATGTTATTTGCTTTCATGGTTTAACGATTTATTAATTATTAGGGTTTATGATTCAGGAAAATTCAAATTCTTTTAAACGATGATTTCACTCAGATTATCACTTTGCTGCTGTCCCTTTCGTAATATCGACCAGGAAAGTGAGCTTTAATAAAAACTTGTTGTATAAGGTGTAAACTTTACACCCAACACAGTAGGCCAGGGCCGATTCAAGCGAGGCAAAAAGGACAAGGATCCCACCCAATACTGCTGTTATTAATTGAAATTGCATTAATGAGGATAAGGTCAGCAGGGTTGAAAGTATAAAACCGATTTTTGCCGCGAATTTTTTCCCGCCGGCATCAATCAGCTTCTCTTTGACATTAAAAACTGTAACCGTTTTAATTCCTATGTAACGGAATAGGCTCCATTCCTTTTTGTTGAATCCCCGGACAAAAAAATCGAAAGCGAGAAATAAAAACAGGATGTATGACTGATAATATATGCCGGCGGCAGCCATAATTGCAATCAGCAGTGCAACTACTCTGACAGTGGGTTCGTTTAGTTGGGTGCCTTCAATAGGGCAGGTATGTGCCATGTTGTATTTGGATTTAAGATGAGTAAATAATTAGTTGTTAATTTAACCAGACGATGTATTTCAGGTTTCCACAACATCGGAATTCCCGGGCCTGCAGGGTTTTGTATTTGCTTTTTGACATTGCTTTCAGTTATTAATAAAATGATTAGAATCTGATGATTCGGGATAAAATGAAAAAAGCCCCGGCGCTTGGTACGAAGGGGCTTTACTTATTTGGTTTCCTGTTGTTCTTACTATTTACAACAGGACATAATAAAACCCTTCTGTCGGAACCGGCAACAACACATGTTCATGTGATTAAAGCGATTTGCGAATTGGGTTATCATGATATAAATTTTTAAAACAAAAAAAGCTCACCGTTTTTGGAGAGCCTGCTGTTTTCTATAAAAAAACACTTGTTTGAAAAAGCTCCCGATAAATTAAATACAACAATTGCAAAACATCAGCATGCCTGCAAGGTTATTTAATTCGTTATGAGCCTTTTTGTTCATGTAATTAAGTATTGAAATGCAAAAATACAAATTACTTTAAAACGATTTTTAAAAAAGTGAAATTTATTTTTCCGGGAATCATCATTTTAAAAATTTCCATAAAAAAAGCTGATCCCTGGAGATCAGCCTTTTTTCAAGAGGTCATTTAGTATTTACGAGTTCGGGAATTTAAAGAGGAAGAAAGCTTGTACCTGATTTATTATTTCTCTGCCAATCAACCCGGTAGCGTATTGGGCATTCGTCGCCCGTAATGAGTTCATTATTGGAGTTGTATCCAAAAGTGATGGTAGCGCTTTTATTGTCTGAAGGAATCTGGTGTATTTTAATACCTGATGCGGGATCCCAATCACAAGCCTGGCGACAAACAACGGATTGTGTGATTTGTGTGAAGAATTCTTCGCCTTGCCTGTTGGCGCCCCATACTACTAAATTCTGGTAATTGCCTGCTGACCCGAATCCATCAATTGTCATAATGTATTGTCCTGCTTTACCGGTATAGGTAATCTGGCGGGCTACATTCCAGGTGCGGTTGGTGCCATTATCGAAACTGGCTTGCATTGTTCCGCTTATCCTTTCCACATAAGAAGTAATTGTGCTGCCAAGTTGCCAGCGATGCCCACCATTAACATTTACAAAAGTTTTGGTTCCGTTCAGTTTTACTGATTTGCCGTTGGCAACGCGGGTTACAGTGAAATCAATGTATTTGTATATGATCGTAGCTCCTTTATCGTTCCAATGGGTTCCAACTTTGGTTTGAATTTCGATTTTCCCGGTTCTGTTACGTTTATTGTCGCAGGTGAGGCCATTGTAAGTGATAAAAATAGTAATAGTATCATTTTTTACTGCCAATGAATCTACATTTGCATTACATGGCAGCCATGCTGTTGATTTAAAACTACCGCTATTATTCGACATTACAGAAGTGATATCGCTTTCAACATCTTTCATAATGTTATCCACATTGTTTTCATCGGCCGATAGTTGTTCGAGTGTGGAGGGGTCGGATGTGCCCTGCGTAAGGTCATCCTTTGCACAGGAAGTGAATGTAAGTGCAATGGCGGAGACAAGAATGATTGCCATTTGTTGAAGATTTTTTGTTTTCATGGGTTTCATTTTTTTGAATTATATAATACCTGAGTGATTAAAGTTTGTATTAATAATACACCCGGGCTGTTTTTTACCCTGATGGGAATTAGGATTATTTTAGAAATATTTTTTAGAGTATTGATTATTAGTGTTGTATGAGTGGTTTCAGGTT
>JBBSBT010000279.1:0-5048 GCA_038250985.1 Bacteroidales bacterium | reverse complement strand
TCAACTGATTTCCCAGTATTAAGCCTTGATTCATACCTTTCGCCGAAAGTCCTGTTGTCGCTACGGGCAACGCTTCCTGAGTTCCCGACTGAACCACGGTGACCATAATATAAAGAGTTGTTATCGTGGCTGTTGTAATAATTTCCATAGTAGTCGTTGTAATACCCATTGTAATAGCCGCCGTAATAACCATAATTATATCGGTTCCACATGTTTCCATATCCTAAACCATATCCGTAATACCCGCTATAACCCCATCCGGAAAACGGATACATATACCATGGGTCGTATCCGAATGAAAATGAAGAGAATCCGCCCCACCACGGGTATCCCATGTAAATACTTGATCCGAAATTCCATGGATTTGAGTCGTACCAATAGGAATTCGTGTAGTAATCGTTATAATAATTATTGTAGAGATACGGATTGTAGAATCTTCGCAGCCGTGCTGAATAGGCATAATCGTAATAGTCGTCAGGATTATAGCCATTATCATTATACGAATTATCATTTGCAGCATATTGCTGTTCATCAATATAGGTAGTATCCGGAACCGTATTCGTTTCAGACTTTTCCTGCTGTTGCTGCTGCATTTGGGGCGATTCATTCCTGGCATAAGCGTTATTATCAGCTTCAGGTGTTCTTACAACCATCTGATGATCCGCTTGCTGTGGCTGGTTTTTCGGTGAATAATAAACATCATCGTAATTGGCAGCCTGGTATTGTGTGGTGCATGCTGACATGACCAACATAACAGAAGCTAAGATTAAAAAGTATTTCATGGTGACCTCCTTAGGGTTAAAGCTTTTTTCAAAGCGGGTTTGAATGTTTTCAGAGCGATTTTTTTTGTAATTTTGTAGCCTATAAGTACTACAAAAAGCACAATTATCATACCACAACTTACAAAATGGCAAAAGATTTTACGACACGCGAAGAGAATTATTCACAATGGTATAACGAACTGGTAATTAAAGCTGAACTGGCTGATAATTCTGCCGTCCGGGGATGTATGGTAATTAAACCCTATGGCTATGCAATCTGGGAGAAGATACAACGGGTCCTCGACGATATGTTCAAGGAAACCGGGCATCAAAATGCTTATTTCCCGCTCTTTATTCCGAAATCTTTTTTCAGTAAGGAGGCTTCGCATGTTGAAGGGTTCGCCAAAGAGTGTGCCGTTGTTACTCATTACCGTTTAAAAACGTCACCCGACGGGAAAGGAGTTATTGTTGACCCTGATGCCAAACTGGAAGAGGAACTGATTGTCCGCCCTACTTCCGAAACCATTATCTGGGATACTTACCGTACCTGGATTCAATCCTATCGTGACCTGCCGATTCTAATTAACCAATGGGCTAACGTGGTGCGCTGGGAAATGCGTACACGCTTATTTTTACGTACCACCGAGTTCCTGTGGCAGGAGGGTCATACGGCTCATGCCACTGAAGCTGAAGCAATTGCCGAAACCGAACAAATGATCAATATTTACGCTGAATTTGCTGAGAAATGGATGGCTATGCCGGTACTCAAAGGGGTGAAATCAGCCAACGAGCGGTTTGCAGGTGCTGTTGAAACCTATTGTATAGAAGGCCTCATGCAGGATGGAAAAGCCTTGCAGGCAGGTACTTCGCATTTTCTTGGTCAGAATTTCGCTAAAGCTTTTGAAGTCCAGTTCCTGAGTAAAGAAAACAAACTCGAATATGTATGGGCAACTTCCTGGGGCGTTTCAACCCGACTGATGGGAGCGCTTATTATGACTCATTCCGATGATCATGGTTTGGTTTTGCCTCCTAAGCTTGCGCCTATACAGGTAGTTATAATTCCTATTTTTAAAAATGAAGAGCAACTTGCACAAATATCAGAAACCGCCAACAGTATTGTAAAGAAACTGAAAGCCATGGGCATCAGTGTTAAATTCGACGATCGCGATACACAGAAACCGGGTTGGAAGTTCAACGAATACGAATTTAAAGGTGTTCCCGTTCGTCTGGCAATAGGCCCGCGCGACCTCGAAAATGGTACAGTGGAGGTTGCCCGCCGCGATACACTGGAAAAAGCAGTTTACCAGCTGACCGATATTGAGCATAAGATCAGTCACCTGCTTGAAAGCATACAGGAAAACCTGTACCAGAAAGCATTTGATTTCCGTGAGGAAAATACAAATACTGCTGATACCTGGGAGGAGTTTCTGGCTCTGCTTGATGGTAAAGGGGGATTTATTTCAGCACATTGGGATGGAACCGCCGAAACCGAGCAACAGATAAAAGATGAAACCAAAGCTACCATACGATTGATACCAGTTGACGGGAAGTATGAAGAGGGCAAATGTATTCGCACAGGTAAACCTTCAAAACAAAGAGTGATATTCGCAAGATCCTATTAATCAAATATTCCAGATAAATCTCATATGTCTTTAAATACTTTAGGTGTTATTCCGGCCAGGTATGCATCGAGTCGCTTCCCGGGGAAACCCCTGGTGATGATCGAAGGTAAAAGCATGATCATGCGGGTGTATGAGCAAACACTGAAAACCACAGTATTGAACAGGGTTATTGTTTCAACTGATGATGAGCGTATTTTCAATCATGTGAAAGAATGCGGAGGCGAGGTTATGATGACTTCCGAATCTCATGTTTCAGGGACCTCACGTATCGGCGAAGTCGTCGAGAATCTCTCGTTTTTAGGTAAATGCCCTTATGATGTTATCGTTAATATTCAAGGGGATGAGCCTTTTATTGAGCCTTCACAGATTGATCTGACGGTTTCCTTGTTCAGTAACCCGGAGGTGATGATCGGGACACTGATAAGGAAAATTGAAAACAGTGAGGATCTTACAAATCCCAACGTGGTAAAGGTTGTTGTTGACCGGGGCGGAAAAGCTTTATTTTTCAGCCGTTCACCCATTCCTTTTTTTCGCGGAACACCCCAGGATGATTGGATTAACCAACATGATTATTTCAGGCATATCGGATTGTATGCATACAGGTCATCTGTTTTGAAAAAGATATTAACCCTTCCTTCAGCACCTCCCGAAATAGCTGAATCGCTTGAGCAACTGCGCTGGCTATACAATGGCTACAGCATTCATACGGCTGTTACTGATATTGAGACTGTTGGAATAGATGTCCCCGAGGATTTATTGAAACTTACTAACAATGCTTGATATTTTATGGCCGAATGTATTATCTTAGCCAATTAAAAGCCATAATTACTAATGATAACAAGGCATATAGCTGATTTACTGTACCATCACGAGTGTGTGATTGTTCCAGGCCTGGGAGGCTTTATAAAAGCGTACCGGCCTGCACAGATCAAACATACAACTCATGAGTTTTCCCCTCCATCGGGGACGATTGCTTTTAATTCAGGCCTTTCGGTAAACGACGGGTTACTGGCCAATTATATCTCTTCAGTTGAAAATACTACCTATCGTGAGGCTCTTTACGAAATAAAAAAATGGGCCGAAACATGCCTTGTTAATCTTAATAAAGGTGAAACGGTAACGCTCGATGGAATTGGTGATCTTTTCATGAATACTTCCGGGAAATTTGAATTTAAACCTTCATTGCAGGTTAATTTTAACACAGATTCATTCGGACTTGCTGCGTTTATTGCAAAACCAGCCCATTTGGAGCCTGCTGTTTTACCTGAGATCCAGGTAAACAGGCATGCAAGCAGGAGTGCTAAATACCGTCACTTTATCCCCGAAACCCTGAAATGGGCTGCCGTACTTGCCCCTTTCGTTGCATTTGTATTGTGGGGTTCCATCAATGGCAATGTACTTAATAATTACGTGCATAATTATACCGGCATGTATTCGTGGTCCCGTTCAACACCAGGTAAAACTGCGGCTGTTCATGCTGTTTCACCTCCTGTAATATTGAGTGAAACTGCCAAAGAAATTGTGCAGTCTCCTGCCGGTATTCTGGCTGCAGAAAATATTGCTTTTAATCCGGGCTTGGTTTCCTATACTGAACTTGACCTGAATAAAATTAAAATTGCTGAGCCTGTTCCTGCTTCCGAAGCCATACAAACAGAACAGAATTATTATATTATAGGTGGTGCATTCCGTGATCATGACAATGCATTGGGCCTGATCAGCAAGCTGCAGGAGCAGGGATATCCTGCCTCAGTAGTTGATACTACTCCTGCCGGTCTGTACATCGTAAGCATGAAAGGATTTAATGAGTATGGAGAAGCGATCGCTCAACTGGACATGGTAAAGAAAGCCGGATTTCCTTCTTCCTGGATCCTTAAAAATAAAAAAAGGTAGGACATAAAATTCAATTGTGTCACCGGAACCTGATAAAAAAGACCTTATATAAATTACCACCACCTTGGCCAAGAGGAAACTTCAGCGTTTTGCTGAAAATGAAACTTTTAATCATTTTTTTCAACCCGGCTGGGACGAGCTTTCCGCCGGATTTTCTTTGCGTGGAAATTGGAATGCTGATTTTTTCGGAAACGAAAATCCCATTATAATAGAGATGGGTTGTGGCAAAGGAGAATATACCGTTGACTTGTCAGAAAAATACCCCGGGCAGAATTTCATCGGCATTGATAAAAAAGGAGCCCGGATGTGGCGGGGCGCAAAAACCAGCAGCGACGAAAACCGGCCGAATGTTGCCTTCGTTCGGGTGCGTGCCGAGAATATCACTAAGGTTTTCGGAGCGGATGAGATTGACGAAATATGGATTACTTTCCCGGAACCTCAACCTAACAGCCCCAGGCACAGCAAACGTTTCACTTCTCCCGAATTTATCGAAAGATACCGCCGGATTTTAAAACCCGGAGGTACTATCCACCTGAAAACGGATAATGAGATGTTTTACAACTATACGCTGGATGTAATTAAGGAAGCCTGCCATCAACTGCTGTATCGTAACAATGATCTGTATTCAAATCCTGAAGATCCGGAAGTGAAGGACGTAATTGATGTTAAAACTCATTATGAAAAAATATGGCTGGAACAAGGTTTAACCATCAAATATCTTCGGTTTAGGCTAAAAGAAGAATAAAAATTCTTTTTTTAATCCTGGCTTTCTTTT
>JBBSBT010000278.1:0-5057 GCA_038250985.1 Bacteroidales bacterium | reverse complement strand
TGTGTAAAGATGAATGATAAACCCCAGGCCGTAAGCAAGGCGAACAAAGCTCCCCCCATGCTTCCTTCCCAGGTTTTTCCGGGCGAAATCCGTTCGAACAGCTTATGTTTGCCAATCAGTGAACCGGTAAAATAGGCCCCGCTATCATTCAGCCATAAAATCAGTAAAAATCCAAGTACAATTCCATAATGCTTTGGCCCCGAAAGTGACACCGGATCGAAAAAATACATCATTAAACCCAAAGGCAACGCTATATATATGATAGCTGCCAGGCTCAAAGCAATATTTGTAAAAGGATTTTTTTTGTTCCTCCACAATTCAATGATAAACAAAAGGAAAATAAATGGAATTATAGCCAGTAGTCCTTCGGCCGTTATCAGACCCATTGCATTGGCCGCAAAAAAGCTGTATAAAATACCACCGGCAATCACGGTAGGCCAGTGTGCAGGTTGCTTTTCATCATCCGAAACTATTGTGATAAACTCATTGATGCTGAGCAATGTTATGATTAAGAGTAAAGCAGAAAAAACATTTTGCCCGAGCAAGGTTGAACCTACCATCACGATAACAAAAAAAACGGCAGTAAGCGACCGTGTAGCTAAGTTATTCACCTTTAAGTTCCAGTATTAGTTGTTTTGCTTTGAAGGCCTCATTGGTAGGAACATATACTTCAATATCCCCGAACATGTACGCCGAATCCTGTTTGTTCATTATCACACACTCAATATCATTGTCAGCCATAAGACTTCTGACCATTTCAGCGTCGTAAAGCTGTGCCGAACTATAAATTACAACCCAATTATCTAACATTAATCAACACTTTCGTCCTCGCCTGGAGGTGTTTCGACCAGGATCACAAATAATTCCCTCGGACCATGTGCACCCATTACCAATGTTTTCTCTATATCAGCAGTGCGGCTTGGACCGGTAATTACCGAAAGCATGGACGGGAGTTTACCTGAATATTTTTTCTGAACTGATTCAAATGCATCTTTCAGATCATCAACAAGTTGGTCGACATGGGCTATTACAACATGAATTTCAGGATAAACATTGAGCCTGCGGCTGGTTTTTGAAGAAACCATTATGCTTCCTAAACGAGCTATCAAAAATTCGCATCCTGTAATACCCACTTTCAGTTTCTCAATACTCTCTTCATCCGAGTCGAAAGGGACTGCAGCCTGGGTGAGTATAAACTGAAACTCAGGATCGGAACAATAAATATTATTCCATTTACATTCCTTATTCAGTGCTGAGAGCGTAATTGCCAATTCACTCTCATTTTCACAGTAAATAAAAATGCCTCCGGCTTTTGTAAACTCCTGTGCGAAATTCACATCAGATGTATCGTTCATCGGTTTATATACCGGTGAATCAAAATCAACCTTTGGAAAAGGATTATCAGTTTTGTAGATTAATGCATGACGCACTTTCTTCAACACCTTCTCCCTTGAAGTACTTTCTTCCATTTTTGAGCCTATATTATTTACCTTTATTCTGTTCTTCCGAGAAGGTAAATATATTGATTTTTTCCCTTATCAAACTCAAAACAGATATATTTATGAAGGGATAACAGGATTTTCAGCTTCCGGATTGGCTTCCGGCTTAGCGGGATCAGGTTCAGATGGAGCTTTTTCGGTCACAGCAGGTCCTTTCGCAAGCGGAGCTTCCCGTTGCTCGTTAGTATCGCCATTGCTGTTAATCATCACATGATCATGATCCGGGAAAGGGCGTTTGCCAAATATTTTTTCCAGGTCCTCACGGAAAATCACTTCTTTCAGCAGAAGTATTTCAGCCAGCTGGTTAAGCTTGTCGCGATTATCAGATAATAATTCCTTTGCTTTATTATAGCATTGTTCAACCAATAAATGAATTTCCTCGTCGATTACGCGTGCCGTTTCCTCGCTGAAAGGTTTGGAAAATGTATATTCGCTCTGGCCTGATGAGTCGTAATAGCTGATATTCCCGATTTTTTTATTCAGACCATAAAAGGCAACCATAGCATATGCTTGCTTGGTAACTTTTTCAAGGTCATTAAGAGCGCCTGTTGAAATTTTACCGAAAACAATATCTTCAGCAGCACGTCCGCCAAGGGTGGCAATGAGTTCGTCAACCATTTGCTCATAGGTGGTTATCTGTCTTTCGTCGGGCAGGTACCAGGCAGCACCCAGTGCTTTTCCACGCGGCACAATGGTAACTTTAACGAGCGGATGCGCATGTTCGAGAAGCCAGCTTGTGGCAGCATGTCCTGATTCGTGGTAAGCAATTACTTTCTTCTCGTGCTGTGAGATGATCTTATTTCTTTTCTCCAGTCCGCCGACAATCCGGTCAATGGCATCCAGAAAATCCTGTTTATCAATCACTTTTTTATCGCTGCGGGCAGCAATAAGAGCGGATTCGTTGCAAGCATTGGCAATATCGGCTCCTGAAAAGCCTGGAGTTTGCTTGGCTAGGAATTCAACATTCATTGAATCATCCAGTTTCAGGTTACGCATATGCACTTTAAAAATAGCTTTACGCTCCTCCAGATCCGGAAGTTCAATATATATCTGCCTGTCAAATCGTCCGGCACGAAGTAATGCCCGGTCTAGGATATCGGCCCGGTTAGTAGCAGCAAGTATAATAACACCGGCATTGGTCTGAAAGCCGTCCATTTCGGTGAGCAACTGGTTGAGCGTATTTTCGCGTTCGTCGTTACCCCCTGTCATAGCACTGCGGCCACGGGCACGCCCTACGGCATCAATTTCATCGATAAAAATAATGCTCGGGGCTTTTTCCTTGGCTTGTTTAAACAGGTCACGTACACGCGAAGCGCCTACACCTACAAACATTTCTACAAAGTCAGAACCCGAAAGTGAGAAAAAAGGAACTTTAGCTTCACCAGCCACTGCTTTGGCGAGTAAGGTTTTCCCGGTACCCGGAGGACCTACCAGCAGTGCGCCTTTGGGGATTTTACCACCCAGGTCGGTATATTTTTGCGGGTTTTTCAGAAATTCAACAATTTCCATCACCTCCACTTTAGCTTCCTGCAAACCGGCAACATCATTGAAATTCAATGAAACCATGGTATCCTTGTCAAAAAGCTGAGCTTTCGATTTACCAATATTAAATATCTGGCCGCCACCACCGGCGCCACCTTTAGTCATCATTCGCATGATCAGGAACCAAAGTCCTACAAGCACCACAATCGGAAGTATCCATCCCAGCAGATCGCCGCCCCAGTTTTTACGTGTAACATTTTTAACATAAATAGGATTGGGGATTTCACCCTGCGCTTCGCTAACATCCTTTTCAAATGTTTCGACTGATCCAATCTGATAAACATAGTTAGGAGCGCTCGTAGACAGAGAGTTGGCTGGTTTTACATCTTTAAATTTAGGCAATCCCAGTTTTTCTTTTTTGATGTACACTTCGGCCTGCTCTTTATTAACCAGGTCTATTTTTTCAACTTCCTGGTTTACCAGCATAACTTTCAGTTCACCCCATCCCAATTCCTTGGGTGTAGTGCCCATGTTGTTAAGATACAGTCCGAACAGAATTACGCCCAACACACCATAAATCCAATAGAAATTGAATTTCACTTTCGGCATTTTCGGCATTTTCGGCCCGCCGGATCCTGCTGGTTTATCACCTTTGTTATAATCGTCGCTCATTAGTATAAATTTCTTAAATTAATCTTTATTGGCAGCCGGTTTAACACTCTTTTTGGCAACCCGTTTAGTAGCGGGTTTTAAAGGTGAAGCTGGAGCTGATTTAATTTCTGGTTTAACATCCAGTATGTTTTCCCGCGGGGCATCGGCCCATAATTTCTCCAATTGATAAAAACCTCGTTTTTCTTCCTGGAAAATATGAACTACGACATCAAAATAATCGAGCAATACCCATTCGCAGTTTTCAAATCCTTCCCTGTGTATTGGGAAAGCGCCAATGGCTTTTTTTACTTCAAACTGTACTGATTCAGCTATGGCGTCAACCTGCGAACGCGATGGCGCATGGCAAATGACGAAATAATCAGTTATTGAATTTGGAATTTCTGATAGGTTAAGCTTTACTATATCTAACCCGAGTTTTTCCTGCATCCCTTTAACAATAATGTCAGCAAGCATTCCCGAAGTTTCACTCTTTTTACGTTTCGCCATTTATTATGTATTAATTTTCTTAATTTTTCTGCTGCAAAAACATGCTGTCATGATTTTAAATCCTGCATGCCGATTACCATCATTAGCACATTACTTTTACCATATTCAGTAAAAAGAGATGCGCCTAATTACTACAAGTTTGCAAAGGTACAGATTTAATGTAAATGATTATTTGTAAATCGTGCTCTTGCTTTAACAAACTTCAGTCCCTTTTAGTAAACGCGACAATTTGTCACGTATATATTCACGCCTTTTTCAACGAATTAAAGCGCTATTTGTTTTAACTTTGTTTCCTAAAAGACGTTAATCTTTTTAATCTGAAAGATTTTGGAAGCAACAATAATCCGTGTACCCGAAACAGGATCGACCAACAGCTATGCCATTGATATGCTTTCGAAAGCCCGTCCACCCGAAGGATGCGTTATTATTACCGGCCACCAGACCCGTGGGAAAGGCACTGAAACTAATACCTGGGAAAGTGAGAAGGGGAAAAACCTTACTTTCAGTTTAATTTTGTATCCAAAATTAGCAGCTGATCAGCAGTTTAAGATTAATAAAGCCATTTCGCTTGGCATTTATGATTTTTTGGCTGCAACGCTTCCCGGCTACAAAGTTTCCATTAAATGGCCTAATGATCTCTACATTGAAGACAAGAAAGTATGCGGGATACTGATACAAAACTCGGTAATGGGTAATAACCTTGAATATATGGTTGTAGGCATAGGCCTAAATGTTAACCAAACACAGTTTACCAGCAGTGCACCCAATCCGGTCTCTTTAAAAATGACTACCGGCGTGGAATACAACCTGGACGAAATACTTCAGCAATTATTAAATAGTGTTTTAGGCCGATACAACCGCATCAAACCAGAAACAACAAGTAAATTTGAAAATGATTATCAAAGAGCTCTTTATCGA
>JBBSBT010000277.1:0-5059 GCA_038250985.1 Bacteroidales bacterium | reverse complement strand
TCGTACCCGCAATGGTGGTTGGTAAAGAGTAATCCTTCGGGCGAAACAACTTCGGCTGTGCAAAACCCGCCAAGGCTGACAATAGCGTCTTTCAGACTTGAGTGGTTAATGCTGTATAGCTCATCAGCCGTAAGGTGAAGACCCATTTTCTGCATATCCACGTAATTTAACCTCTCAACAAACATGGGAAGCCACATGCCTTCGTCGGGAGTAGTTGCTGCTTTGGCGAAAACCGCTGTAAGCAAACACAAAGCAAGTACGATTTTTTTCATTTTTTGTATTTTAAATGATTTTTCAACAAGCAAAGTTAGGTTTTTCATTTTACGCATCTCCTCTTTCATGGTCGGATCATCCTGTTGCTATGCAAGATGACCGGAATGTTCTGTGAACGGGCAATTAAACTCTGTGAAAAAATAAAAAACTCAGCAGAATCATAAATTCTGCTGAGTTTTCTTCTTTTTGCTAAATATAATTATTCCTGCGCCCTGTCACCGTTTCTCCTTGTCTCCCCCTCGCATTTTCCTATGAGCAATCTACTATAATCCCAGCGCCACTTTTCCTTGCTCAAAAACCACATCTTTCGGGATATTGGCTGTTTTTAAAAGATCAAGTCCTGACTGCAAATCAGGGCGTACCTTGCCGTTTTCATTCATGTAATTCACAGCTTTGTCGTAATCGCCTTCACCTTCGACACTCAATATAAGGGCACTCCAATCCTTGATAGCCTGGCGTGTTTTATCAATATCCACTTTAAAGGTACCGTCGGCATTGCGCGAAAACGCTTGTTTGTCTTCAAAGAAATTGAAGCACATCATATTGGCTTTACCATGAGCTTCGCCTGCACCGAACCTTACTGAACGGATCAAGCCTGCCATATAAGTTACATAAGCGTCTTCAACGGTAATGCCTGTAAGTTCTTTCTTTTCGATAAGCCAGCTAACCATCCATAATCCAAGCACGTCGGCTTTGGCTTCTTCCCAGGCTGAATATTGTTCTTTGAGTGCTTTGCGGATCACGCCTTTCCCGGTAATAGTATTTTTTATTCCCAGCCCGTGCGACACTTCATGGAACATTACATTACCAAAGAAGGCATCGAATTTTATATTCTTGCGCTGTTCCGGCTCTATCAGTATATTGGCGATAGGAACTAATATCTGGTCAAATTTGGCCTGCATGGCATTTTTCAGTTGCAGACGGCGGCTGCCTTTTGCCAGCTGAACTTTTTCGTCGTTGGGCAGGTTAATGGCAATGGTTTTACCTCCGCAATTTGAATTTCCTGAATAATAGAGAATATCGTAGGCATTCAGATCCGAATCGGTTCCGGGAACTTCTTTTTTGTATTTCGGATCGCAAGGCAATTCCTTTTGAAGTTGTGGAAGCATGGCGGCATATTTGGCCAGCCTGGCGCTCCATTCCTTATCTTTAACCAAAATTGCAGCTTCGTGAGCTGCCTTATAGCCAAACAACTCATCTTCGTAATTTTCAATCGGCCCTGCAACAATGTCAAGGGTATTAGTTTTCATATCCATCCAGGCCATATCACTATCGAAATAGTTGTCGGTTAGCAGCGCTTTGGCGCGAAGAGTCAGGTACTTTTTTAAACCGGCGTCCTCGGCAAGATCGGCAGCTTTTAACAGCAAATCCGATGCTTTTTTCACCTTTTCAGCATATGCTTCATGAAACCAGACACTTTTCAGGCTTTTATCTTCATTACGAACAACAAGCGTATATTGACTTGTTTTATTGGGATCGTTCCATTTTTCAAATTCTTCCTTCGTCATATCAGCAGGATAGAAATTTGCGCCTTTCGGCTTGACGCCAATACCGGCGATAAACGGCTTGTTTTCATCGAGCCTGTCCCAGGGTCCGTAGTTTATCTCAACAAATTGCTTTGCATAAGGATCTTTAATGGTATCAAGCAAGGCGTTTTTATCTCCCCAGGTCTGTTCCCAGAAAATATCATCCATCACTTGCGCAACCTCGATCAGAATTGGAATCATCTGTTTTTCTTTATCCGTCAGTTTACTGAGGTCTGTGGTAAGTTTAACGCTGGCATATTCTGAAACTTTTTTCTGCATTTCGCTCATAGCTGTAGTATCGTTTGCTGATTTTTCACTGCCTGATTTTTGCTTACAACCTGTTGAAAATGCTGTAAACAATGCGAGTGAAAGAATGAAAGGGAGAATTCGTTTTATCATAGTATTTAGTTTAAGGATTAATATCATCCGGCGAAATTACTTAAAATCAAATAACCGGCTGATAAATAACAGAATACTTTTTTGAAATGACCGGAAGTGGTTATTTATTTTAATATTTTGTTTGGAATGATGTGTTTATTTTTAATTTTGCATTGTTATTCGAATAACAATAGTAATTATTGTAAGAATAATACTAAGCAGTTAAAACGCTTTATAATAAATAGTTACATCGGTATTTACCATGCAGATGTTTCAAAAAAGTTCTCATTGGCATGAAAAAAAAGCTTCTTATACGGGATGTAACACTTCGCGACGGGCAACAATCTCTGTTTGCTGCCCGCATGACCCAAAAACAGATTGACCTGACTTTGCCCGGGTTTAAAGATGCAGGATTTTATGCTATGGAAGTATGGGGAGGCAATGTTCCTGAAGCCATGCTGCGATACCTGAACGAAAATCCCTGGGACAGGATTACAAAAATCAAGAACGGATTAGGTGATTCAACACTGTTGGCCGGAATGTCGCGTGGACGGAACCTGTTTGGATACAATCCTTATCCTGATGAAGTGATAAAAGGGTTTACAGGCAATGCAATACAGTCGGGGATACATATTATGCGTGTTGCCGATGCACTCAACGATCTGGATAATATCCGCACAACTATTCAATACATAAAAGAAAACGGAGGCATGGCCGATTGTGCGGTTGTATATTCCGTTGACCCCAGATATTCGACCCGCGAAAAAGTGAAGGCATTGTTGCATGCCAGGGTGTTGCCTACCAAATTATTTACCAAGGATCACTTCCTGCAAAAAGCAATTCAGCTGGAAGAAATGGGCGCTGACCTGATTACCATTAAAGACATGGCCGGGTTACTTACACCGCATCGGGCCGGAGCCCTGGTTAGTATGTTGAAAGATAAATTAACGGTTCCTGTTGATTTTCACACCCACTGCACCGCAGGTTACGGACTGGCATCCACCCTGATGGCTATTGTGAATGGTGCGGATATAGTTGATACAGCGCTCATGAGTTTTGCCGGAGGTACCGCTGCACCGGCATTTGAACTGGTGCAATTATTCTGCAACAGGATGGAAATTGAAACCGGTGTAAATATGGAAGCAGTAGTTCAACTTGACCAGCAACTGCGTGCTGTGAGGCTCGAATTAAAAGAATTCGATCATTATACTTTCCCGAGGGAGTTTAATTTTCTGACGGATACTTTGCCCCCTGATATAGATAATATGATGGAGATGGCTGTTGCTTTTGCAAAAGCGGATAAAGAAACTGATTTGCTCGAAGTCTGTCATCGCATCGAAAGCTGGTTTGGATTTCCCGAACCCGACCTTAGAATTGGAAATGCAAAAATCCCCGGTGGGATGTACCCGGATATGCTGGCACAACTTACCCAGCTTAAACTCGAAAAGCTGCTTCCCCGTGCCGTTGAACTTGTCCCTCTTGTAAGGCTGGCTTCCGGGTGTCCGCCCCTGGTAACTCCCGCAAGCCAGATTGTTGGAATTCAGGCTGTGAACTGTGCTGTAGACGAAGCTAACGGGAATCCCATATATACCACTAAATCCATGCAGTTTGTCAACCTGGTTAAAGGGATTTATGGTCATACACCGGTTCCGATCGACCCTGAATTCCGGTTTAAATTAACGGGAGTAAAAGAGGAGATTCCGTATAATCCCAGATTTTACAAAAAACAGGAGAACCCAGTTTTTGAGGAATATGGTGACGTAAAACTTGCCCTTAACGAAAAAGAAGAATTGCTGCTTGAGCTTTTTCCTTCGGCAGCCCGCGAATTTCTGCTCCAAAGAATGGAGGAAACTTACCTGGCAGAAATTCACCAGGTGGAAGAAGAAAAGCGCAGAAAACTCGAAATAGAGAAGCAAAAGTATAATGTCCTTTCGCCTGAGCAAAAGCAAAAAAGATTACTTGATGGACTGTATAATTATGAGTGGACAGTCGGAGGTGACGAAACGATAGGGTTGTCGTAAAAGTGATTTGATTTCACAATTAATGAATGGCTGCCTGGAATGGCAGCCATTTTTTGTTATTCATTATCCCGCTCCCCGCTCGCTCGGATCTTAGTATACTATGGTTGTGATACTTTTTTATTAATACTACTTAACTATATTGTTAACTTCCTGCACATGCGCTTCAAGCGCACGCGAGACAGGGATATTAGAATTCGAGCCACTCTGAAAACCTGTGAATGTTGTAACTCTTAAATTGAATTGTGTAACATATGTATGTAAATATAGGCTTTAATTTGCATTCATATTAATAACAATAAAAACAGAAAAAATGAAAACAAAATTTGGTTTGCTAATTGTAGCCATTTGTGTACTATCCGGATTCCTTTTTACATCCTGTGAAAAAGAAAAAACGGAAGTTAACATGATTGTAAGGAATTGGAATTTAGTGTCGAAGACTGTATTGGGTGTAAATGTTGCAACAGATTGCGAAAAGGATTCAAAATGGAATTTTAAATCTGATGGAACATATGTTATCAAGGATAATTGTGACAATACACAAACAGGAACCTGGAAACTGGCAGACGATGGGAAAACCCTGACAGTGGACGATGCTACTGCTTATAAGGTAATTGAAAATAGTATTTCTAAACTCGAAATTGAACTGCAGGTAGGTGAAATCGGATTAGTTCGATGGTCATTTAATTAATGGATAATTTATACAACCATAAAGCTTCAAATTTTTGAGGCTTTATGGTTTAACTTTTTAAAAACGTGAAAAAGAATCACGTTTTTTTTATATATAAAATCTTCTGTAAATTATTCCAAACAATAAATACAGAAGTATAATACCGCTTATTCATGTGTTTGCTTCTATTATTA
>JBBSBT010000276.1:0-5080 GCA_038250985.1 Bacteroidales bacterium | reverse complement strand
GACAGTTGAGCAACAATTTATTCCCGCACTTGCCATAGCGTAACCGTTGGGCACTATTTTATGAAGCAAGAAGTATTTTCGATAATTCTATTTATTAATTAAACGTTACTTAATTATGAATTTTACAAATATTAGAATTGTATTTTTTTTAATGTTTATTTCATTTTCCACAAAAGTAAAAAGTGAAATTGTACAAGTAAAAATCTTTTATGACAAAGACTGGATCATATGCAAGTCCGATAAAGCATCATTTTATAGATTATGTGGGTGGGATAATGAAAAAAAAATATTCGAAGGTGGTTTTTCTGATTATCTAATGAATGACATAAAAATTGTTGAAGGGAATTATTACCAAGGAAGAAAAAATGGTCTTTTTATCTTTTACTTTGATTCGGGTATAGAAAAACTAAGAGCCTCCTTCAAAGATGACAGCCCTATTGATTTATGGTCATGGTATTATCCTAACAAGCAATTAAATTATTCCATTAAATTTAAATCAGATGATTTTCATTTTCTTGAAATCAATGATGATAGTGGAAAGTCATTGTTAAGTATGAAGTATGAATTTGTCTTCAGTTTTCAAAATGATAAGATAAATCCTAATATGCAAATAAAAGGAGTCCTTGAAAACAAAATGAGAGAAGGGAATTGGATAATTATTAATAATAACAAAACTCTTGGTTATGATATTTATAAAAATGATAAATATATCAAAACTGCTGTAGATAATGAGATTCAGTCTCAAAATGAAAAACTTATTAACAATTCATTATTTGTACCATACTCAATATTTGCATGTGAAAGTTTTAGCATTAATGATGATATTTCGGAAGAAGATTACCCATTTTTAAGTTCCATATTACCTCCATCATGGAAACCAATTGATTCAGCCGTAGGAATTATTGGCGATTCATCTGTACTTCAAATTGAAATAAAACCAATGTATAGAGGTGGTATGAACGGTTTGAACAAATCAATTCTATCCAATTTGAGATTAACAAGAGAGTTTGTTGAAAATTGCCCTAAGTATGGATATGCTTACTATGAAATCATAATTGATGAAGATGGCAACGTAGTTGATAAGAACATTATTAGAAGTCCACACGAAATAATTACGAAGATTGCATTGGAGTCATTAAATTCAATACAACAGTTTAGACCAGCATATAACAATGGAAAACCAATAAAATCAAAAATTATATCAAGAATAAAATTTGAGAAACCAAGTATAATAAGATAAAAACAGTGCCCAACACATGGCAAAATCTATTGGGGCTGATGCGCAGAAAGGCAAGTTTTTAGTACTTTAGTAAAAGTTTATCTTGGGATAGTTGTGATGCTTCGAACGCCCCAACAGCTCTTGCCACGGAAACGTTATGTGTAATGCATAAAAACCAACAAATATGAGACTAGCGACAAAAATTTTACTGATTTCTATATTAATTAATCTTTCAGCCTACGGACAGACAGGCAAAGGAGAATCCAAGAAAGATTTTATAAATTATAAGGCAATTAAGAATTTCCCGAAACCAACTGGAAAAGTAAATGACTTTGAACTCATTCTTGATTTTGCTCAAATACAGCAGCTTGATTCTATAATTAACAATTTTGAAAACTCATCTCAAAATCAGATAGCTATCGTCACCATTGAATCTTTCGAGCCGTATGAAACATTGGGGGATTTTACAACAGACTTAGGTAATTATTGGGGTGTTGGGCACGCAGGGAAGAATAACGGATTAATACTTACCATTAGTAAAAAAATGAGAATGGTTTGGATTGGGTCAGGTGTAGGAACTGAGAAAGTTTTGACAGATGAAATATTGCAAAACGTTGTAAGTACTAAAATGATTCCCAATTTTAAAAACGGTGATTATTTTAATGGTATAAAATCTGGACTTATAGAATGTATCAATTTATGGAAATAAATGCACTACACATAATCGAGTAGACGGCCCCGTCAGCAATCCCGATAGCTATCGGGACTAACAGGGTGCGCCTCTCACATCACTGCACCCCCGCTATCGCACGAATCCTTTCACGTTATTACGTTATAGGTAATTTTAAGATAAACATTGAAATGAAAACAATTATATCCGGCCTTTTATTTTTGCTAAAAAGTTCATTTTGTGTATACCGCAATGTAATTCGGTGAAAATTGAAAATAACTTACTCTAAATTTATACAAGCAAAGGATATCCAACATATTATTGTAAACCAATAAATCAAGATTAACGCATGAAAACTGCTCTTTTTGTTTTTGTATTACTCTGTTCAACGCTCGTTAATGCACAGATCGTTACAATTCCTGACGCTCTTTTCAAGAAAAGACTGCTGGATGCAAGCGATTTCATTCCTGTTGCCAAAGCCGCAAACGGAAACTATGTTACAATTGATTTGAATAAGGATGGGGATATCCAGAATTCGGAAGCCGAAAAAATTAGTTCTCTCGAATTGTCAACACTTGGACATCCGGATCAGATTGTATCGCTCGAAGGAATATCCGGCTTCAGTAACCTTACTTATTTGGAATGTACTTTTAACGGTATTCAGACTTTGGACCTTACAGGACTCACAAACCTCCGCTACCTGGATTGTTCCTTTAATTCAATAACAAGTTTGAACATAAACGGACTGAATAAACTGCAGACAGTGAATTGTTCATCTAATAAATTCGACAGCCTTGTTTTTTCGCAGTCGCCGGCATTAAAAAAAATTGATTGTTCAAATTGCTGGAATTATTCTGTTGTAGTCTCGGATTTGCCACAGTTGGATACTTTATTATGCGGCAGCAACTTTAACCTGGAAACTTTAACTATTACCAATACTCCGGTTTTGAAATGTTTAAATATTTCAGGCGATGACCTGAAAATGAATATTGTAGAAAACTTAACTTCATTGCAGGAGATTTATGCTTACAATGGATTCTATAATACAAATGAAACGCTGGACCTGAGCAAGCTTGTGAATCTGAGAATCTTAAATATTTCAGGTAATCAACTACCTGGCATCAAATACCCGGCACCGAATTTAATACAAGAGCTCGATGTAAGTATGAATACATTATCTTCATTCGACAAAACGATATTTCCACAGCTAAAAAAGCTTGATATCAGCTCAAACAAGCTGGCTGCTTTGGACGTTTCAGGTATGGCCAACCTCGAACAACTTTATTGCGATAATAACTGGAATGTATTTGAAAATTACTGGTTCTCGGATTTGAATGTGCAGGGGTGCTTCCATCTGCAAAAACTACTTTGCTCATTTAATTGTTTAAAAACTTTGGATGTAAGCAATCTGACTGAACTAAATACTTTAGAATGCAAATCAAATTATGATAATTTGACGCACAATGGTTTATCCGAAATTTTTTTGCATAATTGCAGCAACCTGGAGTATTTCGATTGTAGCTCAAATCCCAATCTTTCAGAGATTGACCTGTCCTGTTCGAATAAATATACCAATCTTCATCTTGAAACTTGTGACAATCTTGAATTTATAAACCTGAAGAATGGCATTGTTGATAAAGCGTATATCTCGGCATATTTTGATCCTAAGCTAAAATTGGTTTGTGTTGACTATAATGAACACCTTGCAGAATTTCCGGATAACGTTGCTCAAAGTCCATATTACAATTTTACGCCAGGATGCAGGTATAATACGATTACGGGGAAAGTGAAATTTGATCTCGAAGCCAATGGATGCAGTGATAATGAAGGTATTGCCGGTATAAAAATCAGGATGTCCACCGCTTCTTCAGACTCAAGTTATACTTTCTCCGATCGTTCCGGAAATTTTATTATTTATACGCAGGCCGACAGCATAGCACTTACCCCTGAAAATGAGATTTTTAAACTCTGGGATTTCGATTTACAGGGACCTATAAGTTTTGTTTTCAATTCACAAACCGATTCACTTCATGTTGATTTGTGCCTGACACCGAGCGGAGATCACCGGGATGCTGAAATTGTGCTGATTCCGCTCAGCTATGCAGCACGCCCGGGTTTTGATGTCGAATATAAGCTGGTATATAAAAATAAGGGAAACCGTATTTTATCAGGAAATATCATGTTTCAGCTTAAAGACAGCATTATGGAATATGTAAACTCCATTCCACCACCGGCTTACCTGTCAGCAGATACACTAAGCTGGCAGTATGCCGACCTGATGCCTTTCGAAACGCGCATGATTTACCTGAAAATGAACCTGAACAGTCCATCGGATATTCCGCCTTTAAACGGGCTTGATACACTTATGATCAGGGCCACGATTAACCCGCTTACTGATGATGAAACGCCCGCTGACAATGTATTTGAATTAAGTCAGGTCACGGTTAACTCCTTCGATCCGAACGACAAAACCTGCCTTGAAGGCAGCAGGATTTTACCCAAGCAGGTTGGCGATTATCTACATTACCTGATACGATTCGAAAATACAGGTACTGCCGATGCAATTAACGTGGTGGTCAGAGATGAGATAAACACAAGTATGTTCGACATTTCGAGTCTTGTGCCTGTAGATGCTAGCCACCCGGTATATACCAGGGTTACAGAAGGAAATATAGCAGAGTTTATTTTCGAAAATATTCACCTTCCTTTTGATGATGCAAATAATGACGGTTATATTGCATATAAAATTAAAACACGACCAGATGCAACAGTATTCACCAACAAGGCCGAAATTTACTTTGATTACAATCTTCCGGTTATGACGAATTATGCTGAAACAAGGGTCTCAACCTATTCAACCGGCATACAGGAAAATGAAAAGCATCAATCAAAATTCACGGTATTTCCTAACCCGGTAAAGGACATATTATATTTAAAAGCAGAGAATCAGATTGAAAAAGTAGAAATTTATGATGTCAGCGGGAGGTTGCTTAAACTTTTTCGGACTCCCGGTAATCAGATTAATGTTAATTACCTGAAAAGCGGCCTGTATCTGCTTAAGGTCTTCACAAAGGGCTCATGTGAACAACTCCTGATTGTAAAGGAATAGCTTTTTGTTTGAAAAGCAGACCCAGCTTGCTGTCTTCCACTCTATGACGGCAGTATCCAAAATGGAAATATAACAGACTCAT